>NZ_CP094288.1:442266-484392 GCF_022693705.1 Infirmifilum sp. NZ | reverse complement strand
TCCACCCCCACCTCGTGATTTTCGAGTAGAAGTAGGTTATCACAAGAGAGGTTACGAGGTATATGACCGCGCCGACCGACGCGAAGCTCCACTTGTAGAGAACCGCAGCGTCCTCGAAGATCCTCACGGAGAGGTAGTTGGGGAAGCTGGCGCCGAGGATGTACGCGACTGAAAAGCCGCCGAACATGCTTATGAAGACGAGCTGGAGGCTTGCAAGGATGCCGGGTATGGAGAGGGGTATGAAGACGTACCGGATTGTCCGCCGCATGTTTGCGCCCAAGACCCGCGCGGCCTCTATGAGCTCCGGGTTTATGACCTTTAACGTTCCTATGGAGATGAGCATCACGTACGGTATGTGCATCCAGACGTTGGCGAATATTATGCCTATTCCGAGCGGGTCGTTGGCCAGTTTAACCTGCTCGTTGATTAAACCCAGGTGAAGGAGTAAGTCGTAGACGTAGCCACGGGGCGTCAGAAGCAACCACCACATGAAGGCTGCGATGAGGTAGGGCACGAATAGAGGGATCTTGGAGATCATGTTGAAGACCCTTTTGCCTTTAAACTCATAAATGAACGCGATAAGCGCCGTGAAGTAGCCTATCACGAGAGCTAGGAGGACCGCCACTAAGCTGTTCCAGAAGCTAAACCACAAGTAATCTAGGTATCTCGTCGAGAAGAACGTCACATAGTACGTGAGCGTGGGGTATTCTCCCTCGGCCCTCGTCGTGAGAGCGGGTATACCGAATGACTGTAAGACTACTAAGAGTAGCGGGTACAGCCAGACGAGGATGTAGAAGCTGAGGATCGGTATTAAAAATAGAAAAATAATTATTTTTTCGTTCATCGGGTTATCCCGCTCTTTATCCTCCGCCCACTTTAGTTGCCCACTGCTGCATGGCGTAGTACATGAAGTCAGCGTGCCTCTGCAGGAACTTGCTCTGGAGTTCCTCGATGGGGAGGTACTTCCACTTGTCCTTGAAGGTCTGCGGCACTTTCTCCCAGACGCCTTTGACGACCGGGTAGACTCCGCCTCTCTCAACGACGTTGCGGTACTGGACTTCTTCGCTGAGCAGGTAGTTTATGAACACCAGGGCGGCGTACTTGTGCGGCGCGTTCCAGGGTATGAAGACTCCGTCGAAGCCGCCGACAGCTATACCCGGATCTGGGTCGTAGACCCCCACGTCGTCAGGGTTGACGCGGCCCTCCTTCATCCACTCAGCAACCACGTCGATCCACTGCGGCTCGAGCCAGACCTCACCTCTCGCGAAGAGCTCCATTGCCGCCGAGTTACCGGGTGGGTAGCTGCCAGGCTGGTACATGTACTTCTCAAGTTCGTTGAGGTAGTCCCATAGGTTCATGCCGTTTTTGCCCGGGCTGCTGAAAAGCCTGTCAGCGTACGCCTGGTCGAAGGGCCTCATGACGAACTTGTCGTAGCCGTAGAGCCAGTAGATCACGGAGATTAAAAACGTGTGGCCAGAGCCACCCTTGTTGGGGTCGCAGTACGTGAAGCGCCCAGGGTTCTTCTTAGCCCAGTCGAGGAGAGTGTCTAAGGTGGGTAGCTGGTCTGGCTTGACGTACTTCTTGTTGTAGATGAAGACGACCTGCCACCACACTACGGGGATGAACTTTCCTCCAGTGGGTATGAGGTCGTTGAAGTAGAGGAGCGAGGGGTCGATGAGGTTCTTGGCGTTGGGTATCACCTCTGCTATTGGAACGTTCCAGACCAGATCCTCAGTTAGCGCCTGCTTGAAGGGAACCGACCAGACGAGGGCTACGTCGACGTCACCGACAGCTTTCCCAGCCTTTTTGTCGGCCTCAAGCTTCTGGATCGTGCTGAACCAGTCCCCGTGGACGTACTTGACCTTTATCCCGTACTTCTGCTCGAAGGCCTTGGAGATGTTCTCGAAGTAAATCCTGTCCCAGTCGGCGCCATAGCCGTAGAACGTAACCTCGCCCTCTTCTTTAGCCTTCTGCACTATTTCATCCCACGTCATGCTGAAGAGGTCCTTCGCAGCGGCGGGGGGCGTTACCGTTGTTGTCGGCGCGGGCGCTGTTAGCCTTCCCGCGAAGAAGCCAACAATGCCTGAAAGCAGTATGAGGATTATGGCGATGGCCAGCGTTGTTTTGGAAGCGCCTTTAGGGGTGCTCATACCCTTTCGGCAAGTGTTCCTGCAATTAAGTATAATATAAAGTTTTCTATTTGGATTAAAATATACACTCTAATACGAGGTAAATAAATAAACGTTAAATATAAAGATATATATAGGATTCTAAAAACCTAGGTATTTTGTACAAATCAACGTAGCTACCAATCCATCGAGGCAGGCAATGTAACTCTAGTCCAGCTGATCTGGGAAGCATTTAATTATTTCATTAACCGGTGTTCTCGGAACAAAGTCCTGAGAAAAACTGAGATGTTAGCCCGCCTTAAGGTAAAAATTTCTCTACAACGGCCATACCCTAAATTTTCTCCACTACTTCTCGCACGAACAGCGACCTCGAGAGTAGGGTGAGCTTGTCTAAGCCTCGGTGTATCACTACCCGGCCGCAGTCCACGATCCTCAAGACTTTCTCCTCGAACAGCTTCGTGTCCACGCTCGGGTCGAACACCAGCTCCTCGATCCCCACGAGGAAGAGGGGGCCGGGGGCTTTCTCTAAGTCCTCTCGGGAGAGCACGAGCCTGCCGATGTGCCGGATAAACACGGGCTTCTTCTTCAGCGCTCCGATGGGTATAAGCCTCTTCACGATCTCCGGTGTGTCCTGCGGCAGGCCGGCGAGCTGTGGGCCCGCGTCCACCAGGGCTAGGATGAGCTTGAAGGCCTGCGACGCAACCGCACCCACGCTGAGCCCCATCCTCCTGGCAAGCCGGGACATCTCCTCGTAGGCCGACGCGTCTACCCCCCTTATCACCACGTTCTTAATTCTCCCAGCCTCAGACACCGCCCATCCCCTCCAGAGCCCTGAGCTTGCTCTTGAGAGCCTCGATCCGCCCGCGCAGCTCGGCGCTGTCCCTTTGGGCGAGGTGCCTCTCCTTTCTACCGCTGAGCGTGAAGTATGCTCCAGCCGCCAAGACAGCCAGGACGGCGGGCCAGTAAGCCTGTACCTTTTTAGTCGCGGGCTCGAGGCTTACGTTCGAGACTTGTGGCTCGCTCCGCTTTACCTTGAACAGGGGCAGGGACACGTACACCACGTCCCCCATGAGCTCCGTCCTCAGCTGCTTATCCCCGGCTGTCGCTATAGCTCTCTGCGAGAGGATAGTGGTGTTGAACTGCTTGAAGCTATCCGGGTAGAGGGGCCCCTCGATCATGTTTGAGAGCCTCACGAGGCTTGAGTCGATGAGCCGGGCTGCCTGCCTTAAACCACCCGCGAGTTCGCGGAGCTTGCGCGCCGACTCTCGTAACACGCCAGCCATGAGTCTAAGCTTTGTGGAAGCCGCTCTCATGTTCTCGGTTGCGGCGTACAGCTGGGACTTGACAGCTCCGTACTCTCCGACAAGCATCTTGAGGTCGTTGACCTCGCTCTCGAAGAGGGACAGCTGTTTTCTAGCCTCAGCGAGGAGGGAGTCCACTTCTGACACAGTGAGGTTGAGGCCCGTGATGTTTAACGACTCCAAGAGCCTTCTGAGCTCGTCCTCACGCGCCGAGAGGTTCCCCTGAATCCTGTCCAGGGTGTCCTTAGCCCTCCTAAGCGCCAGCGAAGCGTTCTCGAGCACCGGTTTAACCCTCGCCTCCACGGAGTTCATCATGTCGAGGCCCCTCGTCAGCTGAACGGCCGCGTTATCCATAGCGGTGGAAGCGGCGTCGGCTAGGCTGGAGGCGTTATCGAGCAAACGCGCCTCCTCGTCGAACCCGTTGCTGAGGTTGTACAGCAGGTCCCTGAGGGTCGTGACGTTCTCCTGAAAGGCCGTCAGGTTCCCGACGTTCTCCTCTAGGAGCTTTAGGGTGAAATCCCTGTACCTCTCAATGAGAGACGCCTGCAGCCTCGGATCGAGGCTTACAGTTACCGTGGGTGGAGGAATGAGTACCTCACCCCACGGGTTCTCCCCCCTCACCTCGAAGACAACGCTCAACCTGTAGCTACCGTTCATGAAGGAGGTCCACTGGAACGAGACCTCCGTTCCGCTCTCCCTCAAGCTCTGCGGGCTCTCACTGTAGCTTATAGGGTACAGGTAGAGGGGGTCTATGCTCCAAGAAATCGAAATAGGTAGCTGCTGCTTTTTCAGCAGGTCTTCTCTCGCCTCGACTTCAACTGTGTAGTTGAGGGTGTGGGCCTTGAGCGCTACAACGTAGCAGTAACCCCTAGAGCAGTCCGCGTGAACTTCTCTGCCGTCTGCCACAAGGCGCACGTTAACGTCGAACAGGTTCTTACCGCCAACACTGTACTTTATAGAGTCGCCTGGCTTAAGCTCCACCTTTTCCCATGAAACGCTGAGGAACCCCTGCGACACGCCTACTCGCACGGGAGGAACAGTGGCGGATAGAGCGTCAGACGTGGCGAAGGCGAGGTGGTCGGTTAGCCCACCTGTGTAGGCTGAGTCGAAAACCAGGGTCACAGTAATCGTCGTGTTCTCACCGCACCCCGGGAGGACGTCAAGCTCCCGGATTATCGTCTTTCGGACAGTGATCGTCTCAACAGGATACGCTAGCACGAGCGAGGAAATGAGCAAAGCTAGGATTACCGCGCTCAAGGCAGTCCGCACAGACATGAGAGCACCTGAAGAAACGAATGTATATCAAACATTTAAGTTTAACGCTTAATGAAATGCAATTTTTCGACAATAAGCGAAATCAAGGCTACTAGGCGTACTTCTCAAGCCTGCTGATGCGGCGTTCAAGGGCCTTGATCTCCGCCTCGAGGAGTAGCTGGTCTATTCTCCCGACTTTCGCCGCCCTCTCCAGGGCCTCGAGCTTGGTTCTGAGGATGCTGATCTGCGTCTTCCTAATGTCCTCGGACTCGCCACCTGCCTTCAGCTCTCTTATAATGTCCATGAGGGTTTTCTTGGGTGGTTCCTCGTATATCCTGCCAGCTCTGATGTAGAATGTGCGCGTGGCAAGCTCGGCGATTTCGGGGTTGTGGGTCACAATTATGATGGTCTGCCCGAAGGCCTGGTTGAGCCACTTCACGAGCGAGAGCACCTTCGCCGCTGTGTCTACGTCGAGGGCGCCGGTGGGCTCGTCCATGAGTATGATGTCGGGGTTTGGGGCTAGCGCCCTTGCTATCGCGACTCGTTGTTGCTGGCCCCCGCTCAGCTGGCTGGGGAACTTGTCCTCGTGGCCTTTGAGCCCGACGATCTCGAGGATCTTCGCCGCTATCTCCCTGGCCTCCTTCACGCTGTAGATCCCGGTGAAGAGAAGCGGAAGCATCACGTTCTCGAGGGCCGTGTAGTTTCGGATTAGATTGAATGACTGGAAGACGAAGCCTATCTTCCTGGCCCTGATTTTCGTCAGCTGCTCCTCGCTCATATCCGTTATGTCCACTCCCCCCACCACCACGCGGCCAGACGTGGGCCTATCCAGGCCGCCGGCTATGGAGAGGAGGGTGCTCTTCCCGCTGCCAGAGGGCCCCATGATCACGGTGAGCTCGCCGTCTAGGACTGTGAGGTCGATCCCCTTCAGGACCTCGATCTCCTCGGTTGCGGTCCTGAACACCTTCCTGACCTCCTTAAGCTCCAGGGCAGCCTCACTCACTCTTCAACACCTCTACAGGCCTTATCGAGGTGGCTCGCCAGACGGGGTAGATTGAGGCTAGGACGCTCAGCGCTGTAGCGAGAGCCACGCCAAGGACGAGCGTGGGGACCTCAAGTATCAGGGGAGGGTCAAGGAAGCCGTAGGAGGAAACGATTTCGATGCCGACGCGCGCGCCAGCGACGCCGAACGCCAGGCCTATAAGGCCCCCTGAGATGCCGTAGATCAGCGCCTCCAGCATGAATATTGCAGCGACGCTCGCCCTGCTAGCCCCCTGAGTGCGCATGATCGCGATTTCCCTCTGGTGCTCGCGGACAGTGGAGGTTATCGTGCTCGTGGTGCCGAAGACTGCCACAGCTAACCCGACCAGAGTCGTGGATAGCAGGAGGCCCTCTATGAGAGATATAACCTTGAAGACAATGCCTATGACCTCCTCCCTTAGCATGACCCTCGAGCCCGGGTAGACCATAGATATGAGGTTCTTCACGGTAGCGGGATCCACGCCGTCTTCAACCTTCACGACGGCCATGCTGACGTAGCCCGGCCTTCCGAGTAGGTTTTGAGCCTCGCGCAGCGGAAGGATGATGTAGCCTCCTGCCGCGCCTATCTCCTCGATCTTCATCGTGACTTCCGCTATGCCGATGACCTCGTACTGCTTGAAGAAGCCACCGTACGGAGGCCTAACGGTAACCTTGTCCCCTACGGTCAGGTTCAGCCTTTTCGCCAGGCCGATGTCGGCGATGGCATACGGTCCCGATAGACTGCTGAAACCTGTCCCCGCGTCGAAGCGTGAAACTACGTTCTTTAGGTCCTCCGGCCTGACTCCTAGAACGAACACAGCGTTTCTTCCAATGTAGCCTGTAACGAGGATCGCCGGCGTCACGTCCTTAACTCCCGGGAGCTTCTTGAAGTCGTCTAGAACGTTCTCGGAGACGTCGTAGAGGCCCTGCCCGTAGACGACGACCTCACCCGGAAGCACTTGCTCTACTATACTCTGCGCCGCGGTGCGGCTGCCGACGCTGAGGATCCTGAGCGATATGAACGTAGCAACGCCGCTCGCGATAGCCAGTATGGTCAAGGCGGCTATGAGCTTCTTGAACAACATGTCTCTCTCTACGAACTTTAGGGCTATGTAGAGCAGGCTGGTCTTAGACACGTTCTCTTAAAACAGCGAGGCTATTTCAATGTGTCTTGCTTTTCATTACCTCCGAAATTCCCTTAATGGCTTCGTCGAGGGTGATCGCGTTCAGGTGAACCCCCTTGTCCCTCAGGATGAGGGATGGTTGAACGATTTGAGGCGGCTTTATGGCTGCTTTTCTCAGAACGTCAACCGCGTACAGCACCTCTCGGTGGGCCCATCGAGTAGGATCTGGCCTTCCGCGACGAGGACTGTTCTCTCGGCGACCTCTGCCACGAAGCGCATGTCGTGAGTTGCCACAGCGCTAGGGAATCCCTTATAAGAATTTCTACATCAATATCATCACCCAGCCGAATAAAAGCATTTTAACCTGGCCCCGAGCGGTGAAGGGGTGTCTCGATGAGTGCTCAGAGGCTTCTCGTTGCCGCTTCATTCACGTTCATGCTGGGCGTCGGCTCGGCGGTCTCCACTCTCCCAATCGTTCTCAGGCAGATCAGCTCCAATGAGCTTGAGGTCAGCCTCGCGGTTACCGTGTGGGGGCTAGCGTACCTTGTCTCCAACATACCTGCAGGCGTGCTCGCGGACAGGCTGGGCGCTGGCAGGGTAGCCCCCTTAGCCTTTCTCTCCAACGTGGCTGTAGGCTTGGCGTTGTTCACTTCCACATCAGTAGCTGGCTTCGCCGTTGCCAGGGCTGCTGAAGGCGTGCTGGAAGCCATGGTGTGGACCAGTGTCCTCGGCCTCGCGGCTAAAAGCGAGGGCCGGCTACTCGGGATAAGCGGCGTCTTCGCGGCCATCGCGCTGGGTTTCTCGCTGGGGCCCATTGCGGCGAGCCAGATAGCGCTGATCTCAGCCAGGTTGCCTTTCCTGGCTTACTCCCTGTGCGCCCTCATATCCTTCATTCTAACCCTCCCGCTGAGATCCGAGCGTCAAGCTAGGGTTGAAAAGCCGGTTATCCGCGCGCCAGCGTCGTTGCAAATCCTACCTCCGCTCATAGTCTCCCTGACGGTGGGGCTAACCGAGAGCCTCATCATCGTGTACTCGCCTGTCATCGCTGAGATAGCAGGCCTAGGTGACTCTAGGTTAATAGTGTCAGGCTACTACCTCTTAGGACTTTTAGGGCAGGTTGCCATCAGGCTGAACCCCCGCGCAGTAACGCGGGAGTACTACGTGCCAGCCTCATTCCTCCTAGCCGCGCTGGCGCTAGCCTTCACCCCGCTGAAGTTTACAGCTCTAGGCGTGCTGCTCCTAGGCTTCGTCAACGCCCAGGCGGCGAGCAGGTCGCAGGCTAAGGTCGCGGAGCTCATGCAGGGGGTGGAGTCCACGGGAGCAGGGCTGGCAAACCTTGCCTGGGCTCTCGGCTACTTCGCCGGCTCTCCTCTTTACAGCTCTGCCTTGGCAACGTCGCTAGACCCTCTCATGGGGATTGCTCTGTTCCTTGCGGCATCGCTGGTGCTTCAGATCACACTCGGATTCACAGCCAGATCACGGGCTTCCCGGGCACGTACGAGCCTCGGATAGGTATTTCGTAGCCGCAGTACGGGCACCTGTACTTCCCGCTCTCCACGTCCAGCTTGAAGTAGGTAACCCTGTAGTTCTCGCGCCTCACGAGAAGCCTCCGGCACCTCGGGCAGTATGTTGACTCGAGCTCGGGCTCGTGTAGGTTGCCGACGTACACGAACTCCAGCCCAAGGCTTTCAGATTTCCTCTTCGCGCCCATCAGCTTGTCGATAGGCGTAGGGGGCTTGTGCCAGGCGTGCGCGGGGAAATACCTGTTTATGTGCAACGGGACGCTGGGCCCGAGCACGTCGAGGTGCCTTCTGAGAACCCAGTCGATGCATTCCTCGCTGTCGTTCGCACCGGTCACGACGAGGTAGACCATCTCCACGTGCCCCCCGCTGTCGAGGATGTAGCGAGCGTTCCTCAAGACCTTCTCGTGGTCAACACCCCTGAGCACGCTCATACCGGGACACCCCTTCAGGTCCACGCTCCACCCGTCCACCCCGAGCTCAATCAGCAGCTTGAGCGCCGAGAGGGTAAGGTAGCCGTTCGTCACCATCATGAAGTAGAAGCCCCGCTTCACGGCCAGCTCCGCTAGGTCCGCCACGTAGTCGAAGTTGGTTGAAGGCTCGTTGAAACTAGCCGAGAAACCCTCATCCCCCCTAACGCCGGCCAACTCGAGAAGCTTCTCGGGAGGCGTAACCTCGTCGCGCTCGTCCGGCTTCCTGAAGCTGATGTGGTGGTTCTGGCACCACGGGCAGTAGAAGTTGCAGCCCCAGTTTGAGAACGTCAGCGCGGTGCTGTTCGGCCAGTAGTGGAATAGAGGCTTTATCTCGATAGGCCTGCTCTCGACGGCGCTCAACCTGCCGTAGCCAAGGTGGTACAGCTCCCCGCCGACGTTCAGGTAGTTGCCGCATATTCCCGTACGCCACGGTTTAACCTTGCACCTTCTCTCACACACACCGCACTCTACAACACCCTCATCAAGCTTCTCCTGTAGCCTCGCCCGCCTCATCCTTCACGAAGATTACGTGCTTGTGCGAGATAAGCTGTTATGTGCAACAATGTTTTATTTGAATAAAATAATGTTACGGAACAATGTAACAAAGTTACACTTAAGTGTAACCTCGTTATCCTAAAGCGTGGCGGACGATGTAGTCGACGACGCGGTCTATCTCCGCCTTCACAGCGTCGGGTATCCCGGACGCCTCAGCAGTCAGGAAGCCTCGGAGTAAAAGTGACCGCGCCTCATCCTCGCTGAACCCCTTGGACATCAGGTACTCGATCTTCTCGCCGGCGATCATCCCTATGGCCGCCTCGTGGGTCAGCTCAACCTCCTGCGCGCGGGAGGAGAGCACAGGCACCGCCTCTATGCTTGACTCGTTGTCCATCAGGATACCCAGGCACTCAATGTGGCCCTTCGTCTTCCCCGACCTGGCTTCGATCATCCCCCTGGAGTACACCCTAGCCCCCCTGCTCGCAAGCACCCTTGAAACAAGCTCAGCGCTAGCGCCCTCGCCCTCAAGTACCGCCACGCCCCCTACGTCGTAGATGCCGCTTCCCGTGCCCGACACAACCGATATCATTTTAGCGTGAGCCCCTCGAGCGAGGTAGACTTTAGGCTCAGTCTGTATGGAGGCAACAGGGCTGTACACAGCGTAGTAGCTGATGTACTGGCCCCCCTCTTCCACCCTGACGACAGTCCGGGGCCTCACGTGCGTCCCCTCTCCCCAGCTGTGCAGCATCGTGTAAACCAGCTTAGCCCCCCTAGCTACGTAGAACTCAGAGATCCCGATGTGCAATCCCCCTCTGCTCCCGTGCGGGACCAGGCACCCGGTTGTCACGACGACCTCAGCGCCCTCATCGACGTAGACGATGTTGTGGGCGTGCTGAACCTCCTCCCCGCCGGTGAACAGGCTCAGGCAGGTGTACACGGGCCAGGGAGCCTTGACCCCCGGCGGTACGTAGACGAAGTACCCGGCTTCTCCTCCGTAGAGGTAGGTGTGCGCAGTGTACTTGTCCGTGGCTGGATCCACGAGCCTCCAGGAGAGGCTGGAAGCTAGCTTGTTTTCCTTAAGCGCCCTGGTGAGCGGCTCAACCACTACGCCGATCGACCTGAACCTCTCGGACATGACCCTGGCCAGGACCGTCTCCCCAACCTGGAGGTAGCTCAGCTGCTCGGGCCGCACTCCCACCTTCCTCTGGATGGACTCCTCCACCAGCGCGCCCCCGCCTTCACCTAGCTCCGGCTTCGCGACCTTGTAGGCTGCGAGGTCCAGGTCTGGGCCGTGCGGGGAAGGCTTGCTCAGAGCCTTCACGATGTCCTCAATCAGAGCACGCTCCATCGAACCCCCTCTCCTCAAGCCTCTTGAGTATTTCGAGCGCCCTCCCGGTGCAGGTCAACCTGCCGTCGCTCAGCACGTAGCCTGTAGCCTGACCCCCGAGCTGCTCCGCCAGCAGCCGGGTGTGCGTGACGACCAGCACGCCGGAGTTGAACTCCTCGACGAGGAAGTCGATGGCGTGAGCTATCAGCTTTACGCTGTCGACGTCCACCCCGCTGTCAGGCTCGTCGAGCAGGGCAAACCGGGGCCGCATGAGGGCGGTTAGGAAGACCTCGACCCGCTTCCGCTCACCGCCGCTGAACCCCCTGAAGGCGTCCCTGCCGAGAAGGTACCCGATCTCCAGGATCTCCACCAGCTGCTGCACGAACTCCTGTGTACCAGCCCTCCTGGAAATAAGGTCGGCGAGCCTGGAGACGCTCACACCGGTCAGCTCGGGTGGGATTTGGTACGCTAGCACAATACCCCTGCGCGCCCTCTCGTAGGCCGGGAGCGGCGTCACGTCCTCCCCGTCCAGGATCACCCTGCCGCCGGTCACCCGCACGTGGGGGAGCCCGGCTACCGCGCATAGCAGGGTGGTTTTCCCGGCCCCGTTAGGGCCGAAAAGTAGGGCTTTCTCGCCGCCTCGAATAGTCAGGCTCACGCCCCTCACTACCTCACTCGAGTCCACGGATGCGGTAATGCTGTCAACGGTTAGAGTCGCCATCCTTAAGCTAAAGAGGGGGTGCACCTAAAGTATTTTGCCCCCGAAAGGGGGGTTATGCAACTGCTTGAGAGACCCTATATAGAATCCTCTTCGGGTTCACAGGGTCTTCCAGCTTAGCGATGAAGCCCCTGGACGAGAGCAGGGCCAGTGCGTGCCTGACCGTCCTCTCCGGCAGACCAGTCAGGTCGATGATTTCGCTTATGCCCAGCTCGCCCTCCTCCTCAAGCACTTTAAGCACAAGCTTAGCGCTTGGAGGCAGGTCCCGCAGCTCGGCGTACGTGAGCTTTCTCTTAACCAGCGCGGTACCCCTGCTCTCGGTTACCACGAGGTTTAGGTAGCCGCCTACAAACACTCGAACCTCCTCCTCCACTTCAACCCTCTCCACGCCGTCAGCCACCGCCTCCACAGCCGTGCGGGAAGCGATGCCCCCCACCCGTATGCTACTCCCCAGGCTCACCACAACCGGCCTCCGACCCGGCTCTGTGCTGTTGACAGAAACGATGACCAGCGCTTCGGTGTCGAGGAGCACCACGGGCCCACCTGCTGACAGAGCGTACGCCGTCGAACCCAGCGGGGTGGCAACGATCACCCCATCGGAAGTGTCGTGCCACAGGAGGTCCCCGTTCACCTCCAGGTCGTACTCCATGAGAGTGGCACTCCTCCTGGGGAACACCGCGACCTCGTTGATTGCTCTCACGTTTGCCGTACCGTCCACCGAAGCAGACAGGACGGGTACACGCAGCGGCTCGATCCTGCCAGCTTCAAGTTGCTCGACCACCTGGGCGCATTTCTGGAACGGGGTTAAAGCCACGTAACCTGTGTACGAGGGTGGCGCCACGGGCAGAACCGTCGACTGGTACGGTGCGTGGTGAAGGGCCTCGAGCACCTCCCTGTCAAGCCCCAATACGATCAGGAGGCCCCTTCCTAGCTCCTCAACCTTCTCGAGGGCAATCGCCTGAGGGGGGTACCCTCTCTGCGCTAGCTCAGCCTGGAGCCTCTTAGCGTACTTCTCGAGGCGCGACGGGTAGATGAGTTGAACCTCCACGTGTAAAACCGACTCTCCGGACGATTTAAACGTTATAAAAGCTCTGTGACTAATTGCAGAGAATAACTTGGCCCCCTATGCAACCTTGGCAGAGAACCGTTATATCCCAACGTCATCCCCCGATGCACGGTGGCTATGCTCTACGAAGAGATAGCCAGGCTGAAGAAGCTCCGAAACGCGGTGATCCTGGCGCACAACTACCAGCTACCGGAAGTCCAGGACGTGGCGGACTTCGTCGGCGACAGCCTCGAGCTGGCGCTGAAGGCACAGGAGGTAGACGCGGACGTGATAGTGATGGCTGGAGTGAAGTTCATGGCGGAAATGGTGGCCGCGCTGAACCCAGACAAAGTGGTCATTCACCCTAACAGCTACGCTGGCTGCCCCCTCGCCGACTTCCTCAATGGCGGCGTGCTGAGCGGGTACAGGTCCAAGTTCCCGGGAGAGCCGCTAGTGGTCTACGTAAACTCCCCGATCGAGGCCAAAGCATCCGCGGACTACGTGGCCACGAGCTCCTCCGCGGTGAAGCTCGTCTCAAGGCTTGGCGCTGATAGAGTGCTCTTCGGGCCTGACAGGAACCTCGCGGAGTTCGTAGCCGAGAAGACGGGGGTGGAGGTGATCCCCGTGCCCCCCAACGGCCACTGTCCTGTCCATGAGTTTCTGATCTCACGCTACTACGCCGAGAAGGCCCTCGAGGAGCACCCCGGGGCAGAGCTAGTAGTGCACCCCGAAGCGCCTAGGGAGGTGAGGCGGATGGCCAGCTTCGTCGGTAGCACGAGCCAGATGCTGGAGTACGTGCAGAGGACGCGGGCCAGCAAGGTGCTTCTGGGCACAGAGGAGGGGCTAGCCTACCGTGCGCGGAAGCTCGCGCCCGGTAAGGAGATACTCCCTCTGAACGCGAGGGCCGTCTGCGCGGACATGAAGAAGATCACTCCCCGCCACCTCCTCGAGTCTCTCGAGAGGCTTGAGCCAAAGGTCACCCTCGACCCCCGAATAGCCTCTAGGGCCCGTGAGGTAATTGAGCGGAGCCTGGAGCTGGTGAGGCGCGGATGATGGCTAGGCTACTTGCGGATAAAATACTCAGGTGGGTGGAGGAGGACGCGCCCCACGGCGACCTGACCACCAGCCTCGTGGTGCCGCGGGGGAAAACCGTGGCGGCAGAGGTCGTGCTTAAGAGCGAGGAGGCCGTGGTCGCGTGCACGGAGGACTTAGCCGAGGCACTGGAACTACTCGGCTTCAGAGTCACCTCGCTTATGCCCAGTAGCGCGGTGGCGCGCAAAGGGCAGGCGGTCATGCGCTTGGAAGGGGATGCAAGAGGAATCCTGCTCGTGGAACGCACCCTTCTCAACATCCTAAACTACTGCATGGGGGTCGCGATGACTGCCAAGATGTTCGTGGAAGCCGCCAGGAGAGCCAACCCCGCCGTCAGGGTAGCAGTGACGAGGAAGACCCCACCCGGCCTGCGGGACTTCGCGAAGCTCGCAGCGGCGGCGGGAGGGGCGGACACGCACAGGCTCTCTCTGAGCGACGCGGTGCTGATAAAGGACAACCACATCGCTGTCGCGGGTAGCCTCGAGGAGGCCGTGAGGAGGGCTCTAAGCGGTAAGAGCTTCATCCACAAGCTCGAGGTCGAGGTTCGCACGCCTGAGGAGGCCGTTCTAGCCGCGAGGCTGGGGGTGGACGTCGTCATGCTCGACAACTTAAGCCCCCCTGAGGTCAGGAGGGCGGTCAGGCTCCTTGAATCCGAGGGCCTGAGGGGCAGGGTTCTCGTGGAGGCGAGCGGAGGGATAACGCTTGAGAACGTGGCGGAGTACGCTAGCGCGGGTCCCGACGTCTTAAGCTCCAGCGTTATAACGATGAGGCCTCTGCCCGTAGACATAAGCCTAGAGGTGGTCTAGCGTGAAGAGAGTCGCGATCATCGGTTGCGGCGCGATCGGCGGCGTGATAGCCCGCGCGGTCGACCAGGGCTCGGTTAGGGCTGAACTCGTAGCGCTCATGGACGCGAGGCCCGACGCCTGCCGGGAGCTGGCTAGCCGGCTCGAAAGGAGCAGACCCGCGATCACTTCCCGCTTAGAGGACGTCTTGGCCCTGAATCCCGACATTGTCGTTGAAGCCGCGAGCCAGGAGGCGGTTAGGGAGTACGCCAAGAGGATCCTCGAGCGCTCGGACTTACTCGTGCTGAGCGTAGGGGCCCTCATGGAGGAGCAGACCCTCCGCGAGCTCCTTGAGGTAGCGCGGAGGAGCGGTAGAAGGATCTACGTACCCGCGGGGGCCGCTGGCGGGCTCGACGTGCTGAAGGCCTACTCGCAGGTGGGGGTCAGCAGGCTTAAGCTGGTGACGCGCAAGCCGGCGAAGTCCCTGGGGGCGGAGGTGCAGGGGCCCACGGTGGTCTTCAGGGGGAGGGCCAGCGAAGCGGTTAAAGCCTACCCGAAAAGCCTGAACGTCGCAGCCACCCTCTCGCTAGCGGCAGGCGTCGAAGCGGAGGTCGAGGTCGTGGCGGACCCCAGCCTCAGCAGGAACGTGCACGAGGTCGTGGCGGAGTCTCCCGCGGGCAGGGTTAGAGTGACCCTCGAGAACGTCCCCTCTCCCGAGAACCCCAAGACGAGCTACCTCGCAGCCCTCTCTGCCGTCCGAGTGCTCAAAGAGATCTGCTCAGCTGAGGGAGGGCTTGTCATACTCTAATCCAGGTGTAAGAAGAGGGGAAAGCATATACCTAGGTTACGGTTTTTCATAACCTAGGTATATGAGCATAAGGATTTACATACGAAGGCGCGAGCAAAGGGAGATCGCCGAGCTTCAGGACATAGTCGTCAGCGTCCTATACAGGGTGCTCAAGCCGCCGCCCGTGCTTCACGGGGGGACTGTGATCTGGAGAGTGTACAAATCCCCACGTTTCTCAGAGGACTTGGACTTGTACCACGAGAATCCGACGCTGTACCGGAGCCAGCTTGAGAGAGAGGTGGAGTCGTTTGAGCTGACTCTTAGGAAGTTGCGCGAAACGGCAAACGCGGTTTTCATGGTCGTCGGCGACCGCCGCGAGGTTAGGGTTGAGTTCACTAAACGTGATATGAGCAGTGTCTCCGTTGAGGCGGAGTTCGAGCTGGTTGACGGGGGCTTTATCGTCGTTCGCACACTCCCTCCGGAGCTTCTGCTAAGGGAGAAAGTCCAAGCTTACATCGAAAGGCGTAAGGCCCGGGATCTCTACGACGTGTACTACCTCTTGAGCCACCTGGACCCCTGCTCGGTGCGGGAGGAGCTCCAGAGGCTCTCAGCTCACCTCGACGAACCTCCTCGGGACTGGGGGGAGCTCAGGGTTTTAATACTGAAGGGCCTTCCCCCGAGCTTCGAGACTGTAAGGGAGAGGATTGTAGGTGCTTTGAAATGAGGCACGTGGATAAGGTGAGAACCTACCTCAACAGACCCGACAAACCGGCTTTCTCGGTGCACGAGCTCTACGCGCTCGGAATACCCCCCTCCTACGCCAAAGTGCTAGTTCACACCCTGTTGTCGAGGGGTGAGGTCGTCAGGCTGAGAAAAGGGTGGTACAGCTTCCACAAAGACCCACTCGTCTTTATATACACTCTGCCACCGCACACAGCGTACTATGGCCTCGGGTTTGCGGCCTACCTCCACGGAGCCTGGGACCAGGTGCCGAACCCCGAGGTGCTCACCTACGCCGCGCCTAGGAAGGTGAGAGCCGGCGTCTACACCGTGCTCGATACACCGCTCGTCGTTCGCCGCATATCCAGGAAACTCTTCGGCTCCTACACTCTCGTCAGGTACGGAGACTGGAGCCTGCCCGTCTCCACCCCCGAGAAGACGCTCACGGACCTCTACTACTTCGACTACCCATTCCTGGACGAGATCCTACCCCACCTGTTAGAGAAAACCCGACCAGAAGCCGTCAAAGCTATTCTAGAAGAGTACCCGTACCCGCGGAGCGTGAAGAGGAAAGTACTCAAAGCCCTAAAGGCTAACTCCGCAAGCTCCTTTGAGCTATGAACTTGGAACTGCGTCACCAATGTATCGTTCTCACAAACATTATCTCCCCGTCCCTCGAGAGCCTTAAGCGTTATCTGCACACCTTGAGCCGTAGAAACCGTTATCTGAGACCACCCGCATCTCTAGATGCATGACGCTGGAGATAAGCCTTAAGGGTAGGAGAGCGCTGGTCACCGCGGCCTCGAGCGGCATCGGCCTAGGTGTGGCGAAAGTCCTCGCCTCGGCTGGCGCCAGTGTTGTGATCGTGGCGAGAAATCCAGAACGGCTGGAGAGGGCGAAAAGGGAGGTTGCGGCTTTTTCGGGGCAAGAGCCCTTCGCGATCAAAGCCGATCTCACGAAGGAGGAGGACCTCACTGAGGTCGTCAGGAAGCTCGAGGAGGCAGGCCTCCCCGACATCTTCTTCTACTCGACCGGCGGTCCCAAGCCCGGTGCATTCCTCGAGATGCAGATGCAGGATTGGGTCGACGCCTTCAGGCTCCTCGTCTACCCAGCCCTGTACCTAACGAGAGCCTTACTCCCGCACATGATCTCGCAGAAGTGGGGCAGGATCATCTACCTGACGAGCCTCGCCATAAAGGAGCCGATGCCGAACCTAGCTCTCAGCAACGTCGTGCGGATAAGCCTGGCAGGCCTGGTCCGAACACTAGCCAGGGAGGTCGGGAGGCACGGAGTCACCGTGAACGGAATCATGCCCGGCGTCATCAAGACGCCAAGAGTCGAGGAGCTCGCCAGAGATACCGCACGCAGAGAAGGGGTGAGCTACGACGAGGCGCTCAGGAGGCTCTCCTCCGACGTGCCGGCTGGCCGCTTGGGTACTCCTGAGGAGATAGGGTACCTTGTAGCCTTCCTTGCCAGCGACTACGCTTCGTACATCAACGGCGCGATGATACCCGTAGACGGAGGCAAGCAAGTGTCGGTCTTCTAACGGAAAATTCATCGGAAACACCGCACGAGCAACATAATGTTTATTTTTGTTTACGCTTTAATACTGTGTCCAGTACTCAAAAGGCCTCGGAGAGAAGGGAAGCGGTTAGGGAGGAGTGGCTGAGGCAGCACGGGCAGTAGAGGAGAACGTTATCAGCTACGCGGATTACGTCCTGAGCGATTACGGGAAAGATCCGGAGAAGTACTCGAGGCACATCAACGACTTCATTGAGAGGGTTGAAGGCCTCCTGTACCCTCACAATCGGCGGGAGGAGGAGAAGGCGTTTCCCCTATTCCGCGGCCACCCGCTAGTTAACGCCCTCACCTCACAGCACAGGGAGTTTGAGCAACTGCTTTCGGGGGCGAAAAGCGAGGTAAACCCCGTGAGGAAGGTTCAGATGCTGAAGACCTTTCTCTAGGTTTTCAGGATCCACGTTAAAACAGAGAACGAGCAGCTCATCCCTATGCTGCGCTAGGCCCCAACAAGGGGAATTAAGCTCTTAGCGAACCCCAAGCCCAGGGCGTCGAGCGTCTCTGGGGTCGGCACGCCGCGCTCATCCCAACCCATGAAGGCAAAGTACTCGGCACGCGCCCTCTCCAGCTCACCCCTGTCAACTGCCTTACCCTTGAAGGGGCCTGAGGGTAGCGGCTCGTAGAACCGCGGGGGCAGGTCGTCGTCTACGAGTGGCCTCCAGCTGACGTCGGGGCCACCGAGGAGCAACGCGATGCGTTGCAGCGCGAGTATCCTCTTGCCGTGCACGCTCATCCACTCCTCGCGGGTTATCCCGAAGCCTGTTATGGCTTCGAGGAACTGGAACATCAGGTCGTCGATCGCGTTGAATGCGCATATGACTGCGGAGTCAGGGAACGTCATCCATAGCTCTCCCCATGGGGCGTCGAAGGGCTTCCTGGGGGCCGAGGTGTGGTCCCCACCCTGAGTGCTCGTCGCATAGGAGAAGTGCGGCAGGTAGTCTTTCCCACTTCTCACGCCGTGCGCGCCGATTCCAACGCCTTTGGAGTGGACCGCGTACCTCGTCGCGTCAACTCCTTTCCGCTTGCTCACCGCCAGCGCGAATCGCAGGGTGCCCTCGGCCATAAGGTCTCCTATGCCCTCCCGCCTCGCAATGAGCTCCATGAGCCTAGCGAACGCCTCCGCGTTCCCCCACCTGGGCTCTATCCCGTGAAGCTCCTCCCTGGTGAGGATACCCTTCTCGTACAGCTCGGCCACGAACCCCAGCAGGTTGCCGGTCTGTATGCCGCACAGCCCCAGGTCGTCTGCGACCGAGGAGAGGTATATGCACGCGCGCGGCTCGAAGACGCCCAGGTTGGTCCCCATGTACGCCTGTAGCTCGTAGTCAGGCGTATCGGTCAGGGCACCTTTCCTGTCCCCGGACCTGAGATAGGATATCTTCATGCAGGTGGACGGGCAGCCGTAGTCGCCCCAGTACCGCTTAACCCAGTGGGCCTCGAAGTTCTGCTGACCCATGGAGCGGTTGTCGTGCCACTCCTCCTGCCAGTTCCTGACAGGCTCGCTGCTCGTCAAAGCGCCCGTAGCGTAGCCGCCCGACCCGGTCCCCCACTGCTTGAACGTCGTGTTCCTGTTGAGGCGCGCCCAAGCCTCCTTAATCAGAAGCTTCACCCAATCGGGGTGCTTGGCGCGGGGCATGGGCCCGTAGCCCTTGACAACCACGGCTTTAAGCCTCTTCGAGCCCATGACCGCGCCGTAGCCACCGTAGCCCGCGGCGTGGGTGAGCTTGGCCATGACCGCCGCCGTCCTCACGAGGTTCTCCCCCGCTGGGCCAATGTACAGGAAGCTTGGCTCCTTCGTGAGGCCCTCCCGCGCGAGGTGCTTGCGCTTGAGCTCAGACCACACCTCTCTCATCAGCTTCTCGTAAGTCTCGCGCCCCCTAAGCCCCCACAGGTGCTCCGCACCCCGTATCTCGACGTTGTCGCCCTCCACGTACAGGTACACGGGGTCGCGCGCCCTGCCTCTGACCACGATCCCGTCGTAGCCGGCGGCCCTGAGGTCTATCGCCACCTCGCTCGAGAGGACGCTGCCCAGTATGCCGTTGCTCTGCGGTGACTTACCTGAGACCGCCAGCTTCACACCAGGGTAGTAGCCCGTCAAGGGGCCTGTGAGGAAGAGGAGGATGTTCTCCTCCCCGAGAGGGTCAAGGTCGCGCCAGCGATCCCCGAGCTCGCGGAGAAGGAGGTACGCCGCTAGCCCGCGCCCACCGAGGAACATCCTCAGGACCTCTTCCTCGAGCTCCCTGACCGTCGCCTTCTCCCTGGAGAGGTCCACCTCTAAGAGCCTCCCGTTGTAGCCGTACACCACTCCAGACCACCTCATGGGCCTCCGAACATTGTCTCGAAGAGCCTCCTCGAGACCTCCTCCGGGAAGGCCGAGTAGACCTTGTAGGCGACGCTCTCGTAGGGAACCACCTTGAGCGCAAAGTACCCGGCCTCCTCGCAGGCCTTAACGCACTCAGGCTCGCCTCCGCACAGGTCGCAGACCATCGCCTTCCGAGTTCTGGGGTGCAGGCGCATCACTTTCCCGGGGCAGGCGCGCACGCAGGCCCCGCAGCCCGTGCACTTAGTCTCGTCGACGAGGACGGCGCCTGTCCGCTCGTCGGCCCTGAGGGCACCCTCCGGGCACGCCTTTACGCAGGGGTAATCTCTGCACTGAGCGCACGTGTGGGGGACGTCGACACCCGGGAAGAGCTCGAAGACCCTGATCCTGCTGGCTTCGGGCCACACGGTCCCCTCGTGCTTCAGGCTACAGGCAACCTCGCAGAGCCTGCAACCGGAGCACTTCAGGGGGTCCCTGAGGATGAATATGTGCTGAGCCATTGACTAGGGAAGTCTCACTACGCGCAATTATTCTTTTCCGTTTACCGCGCGGAGTTGCCCACAAGCTGTGCAACCTTTATTAAGCTGTCATAATACAGTCAGGGTGGTTAGCATGTGCTGGGGAGCGCCCGCGGTTGTCGTCGAGTCCAGTGGGTCGATCGCTAAGGTGGACTACGGCGACGGCGTGATCCGGGAAGTATTCGTGGGCATATCCGAGGGCCGGATCGAGCCCGGAGACCTCGTGATGGTGCACGCTGGCGTCATCATTACGAAGCTGACCCCCGAGGGGATTCTCGAGCAGATAGAATTCATCAAGAGCGTGGTTGGCGAGGAGGCCTCAGCCTGGACGAGCATGTACGAGAACATCCTGAGGCTAGCCGATGAGCTGAAAAGGGGTGGCCGATGAGCCTCGAAGAGGCAGTCACGCTCGCCCACGGCCAGGGGGGCTCGGAGACCCTCGAGCTCTTAAGGAGGCTCGTTTTCTCCAAGGTGGATGAAAGCCTGAAGAAGGTTCCCAGGGGGCTGGGCATCGACAAGCCCGACGACGGCTCCCTAATACCCCTGCCGGACGGCCGCTACCTGGTGGCGACCGTCGACTCCTACACCGTCAACCCGCCCTTCTTCCCCGGTGGGAACATCGGGAGCCTCGCGGCGCACGGGTCGATCAACGACGTGGTCATGATGGGCGGAAAGCCCCTAGCAATGCTCGACTCGATAATCGCCGAGGAGGGCTTACCCATGGAGAGCCTCGAGAGGATAGTGGACTCATTCATCTCCGTCCTGAGGAGCGAGGGCATCGCCCTGATAGGCGGGGACTTCAAGGTCATGCCGAAGGGCCAGGTCGACAGGATCGTGATAACCACAGTCGGGCTCGGGGTAGCGGAGCACCCAATAGTCGACGAGCCCAAACCGAGTGACAAGATCATCGTCACCGACTACGTCGGAGACCACGGGACAGTGATACTCATGTCGCAGCTGGGCCTCGGAGACGTGGAGGAGATAGCCAGCGGCCTCCTGAAAAGCGACTCGAAGCCACTAACCCCCCTCCTCCCCGTTCTAGAGAAGTTCCACGGCTACATTAACGCCGCCCGCGACCCCACGCGAGGTGGCCTAGCGGGTGTCCTAAACGAGTGGGCTCAGGAGTCTGGCCTCGTCTTCGTGGTGGAGGACGCTGAGCTGCCGATCCGGGAGCACGTGAAAAGGTACGCGGAGATGCTGGGCGTGGACCCCGTTTACCTCGCCAGCGAGGGAGTCGCTGTGCTCAGCGTGCACCCCGAGGTAGCGGAGGAGCTCCTGAGGGAGCTCAGGGCGAGAGGTTTCCCCAACGCGAGGATCATAGGCGAGGCTCGCTCCAGCGAGAAGTACAGGGGCTACGTTCTCTCCAGAACGCCGGTGGGCGGCTTTAGGGTCATCGAGCCCCCGCGCGGCGTGCTTGTGCCAAGGATATGCTGAGGGAGAGGTGAAGAGCCTGAGAACGCTCAAGTTCAGAGGGGTTACCCTGACCAGGAGCGGCTTCGCGGGCGTCAAGCTCTCGTACATGGAGTCCTCCATATGCATTGACGTGCCTCAGCCTGACGGCTGCACTGCGGCTCTCTACACGCATAACCACCCGAGGCACGCGCCCCAAACCCCTCCTCAAGTGCCCGTTTACTCCCCGTTCGCTGGCCGTAGGGTAGCCCCCGGTGAGCGGCTAGAGCTGGTTGCTGGCGTAAAGCTTCTCACGGTCCACGCGTACAGCCTCGGCTACGGCGGCGCTGAAGCCCACCCCAAGGGCGTGGGGGTGGGTTTCCTGCTCGAGTTCCCCACCAGGCTCCGCGTCTACCACGCCGGGGACACGGACCTCGTCGACGAGGTGCTCGAGCTCAGGGGCCTCGTCGACGTGGCTTTCCTCCCGGTCTCCGGGAGGGGAGTAATGAACCCGGAGGAGGCCGCGGAGGCCGTGAGGACGCTGAGGCCCGCCATCGCGGTCCCCGTGCACGAGGAGACCATCTCTCAAGCCCGCACGTTCAAGAGGCTGGCGCAGCCCTACACTCAAGTCGTCTTAATGGAGGCCTGAGGCTCATGAGTGTCGAGAGGATTGTCCCTCCGTCCATGAGGTTTAAGGCTATCAGCCTCCAGGAGTACCGCAAAGCCTACGCGGCGAGCATCGACGACCTTCAGGGCTTCTGGAGCCAGCAGGCTAAGGGGCTTGTGTGGAAGCGCGAGTGGGCAGCGGCCGTAGCGGGGCTTGGGCCGAGCACCAGGTGGTTCGTCGGCGGGGAGCTGAGCCCGTACGAGAACGTGATCTTGAGGCACAAGGAGACGAACGTGTGGTCCAAAACTGCAATCCTCTACGTGAACGAGAACGGCGAAGGCCACACCCTGACCTACAGCGACCTAGACTCGCTGGCCGAAAGGGTGAGCTGCGGCCTCAGGGGGCTCGGCTTGAGTAAGGGTGACTGGGTGGCCGTCTACAGCCCCCCGAACGTCGAGAGCTTCGCTTTCATGCTGGGAGCGCTCCGCGCGGGGCTACCCTTCGAACCAATATTCACGGGCTTCTCGCCGGCGGAGATGGCGCGCAGAGTGCTCAGAAGAGGGGCTAAGGCGCTTTTCGTGACTCCCAGCTACCTCAGGAGGGGGAGGCTCGTGGACTTCATGGGCTCGGGGAAGACCCAGCTCGAGAAGCTCGCTGAAGCGGGAATCAAGGTGATTGTCAACGACCCTGCCGGCGCGTACGAGTCCTTCACAGGCTTCGCAGACATCCTCGAGAATTGTAGCGCTGGGGCTGAAAGCCTGGAGTCGAGTAGCCCGCTTTTCGGGCTCCACAGCGCATATGCGGACGGGTTCAAGCCCATAACCCACCCAGCCGGAGGCTTTCTTGTTCAGACCTACGCCACTTCGAGGTGGGTCGGGCTCAGGCCCAGGGATACGGTCTTCTGCACGGTCTGGCCCGGGTGGATCACAAGCGTGACGTACCAGTTCTTCGGCTCTCTGATGCTCGGATCAACCATTCTGCTCTACGACGGGGCACCCGACTGGCCAAGCTGGAGCAGGTGGATTGACATGATCGACTCCTACGCCGTCACGGTGTTCCTGACCACGAGCAGCGCCCTCCGCATGCTCTCGAAGCAGGACTCTACGATCTTCGCGGGTAAGAACGACACCCTGAGGGAGATCATCGTCACCGCCGAGCCCCTCGAGCCAGAGGTCTGGCGCTGGGCGTACACCACCATAGGCACCCTCCCCTACCCCGTCGTCGACTCGAACCCCGGGAAGGGTGGAAGCATCCCCGTCCTAAGCATGTTCATACAAAGCGAGGTCGGGACGTTTTTCACAGGAAACCTAGTGAACTACACCTTCACGCACATCGAGCCCGGCTCCTCGGGCCCACCATTCCCAGGCTTCCACGTAGACGTGGTCGACGATCTTGGGAACAGTATTAGAGGAAAGCCCGGAAGGCTAGTACTCAGGAAGCCCTGGGTCTCTGTGCCCGTGGAGGCCCCTGAGGAGTTCTACGAGGCGTGGAGGAACGGGTACTACGACACAGGCGACCTCGCGTTGATGAACCCGGAGGGCTACGTGTATCCTCTCGGCAGGAGGGACGAGGTGATGAAGGTCAGCGGTTACAGGCTCAGCCCCGGGGCTCTAGAGGAGGCTGCACGACTAGCCGGCGCGGACTGGGCTTTAGCGTTGCCCTTGAGGAACCCTGATAGGCTGGAGGCCCCCGTGCTCATCTATCACGGTGACGCTGAAGAGGAGGAGGTGATTAGGGCGGTGCGCGAGGCTGTAGGTCCCATAGCGACCCCGGTCAAGGTCATCCAAGTCAGCGGTAAACCCGTGGTAAATGCATCGCGCGTGGATTTGGCGTCTCTCACGAGGAAAGGGGAGCTGGAGTCCGTGCTAAGGCTACTCTCCTCCTAGGCGAAATTTCAAGCATACAAAAGGTCTAGCGGAAAATTTTTCATGATATTTGTGGAGAAACCTGTTTAACTTGCAACTTTTTCCGGATAAAGCTCAGAACGCTTTTATGAGTGTAGTTCATGGACTCAAACCGCAGAAGGGTGAAAACATGAAGACCCAGGTTCTCCTCGAGAACATACAGGTCTCCGACTTGTTCGAGTCTCTTTCAAGCGCCCAAAAGAGGCTCGTTCTCCACGTATTCTCAGAAACCCTACGCGCCTTAACATCATCCTTCCTAAGGAGGGGTTTCACGTGGCTACTACCGGTAGTGACGAGTAAAGCGACAGACCCCCTATGGCCCGATCCCGTGGCAAGCATTGAGGCGCGCCCAGAGCTGGAACTCTACGGGGAGCGTGTGAGGCTGACGCAGAGCATGATCCTCCACAAGCAGCTACTGGTGGCGGCCGGTTACGAGAAGGTATTCGTTCTCTCACCGAACGTCAGAGTCGAGAGGCGCGACCGCGCGAAAACCGGGAGGCACGCGTACGAGTTCACGCAGCTCGACTTCGAGGTAAAAGGAGCCAAGCGCGAGGACATTTTCAGGCTAGTTGAGGGTGTGCTGTCGGAGGTTGTAGAGCACCTGGAGGAGTGCTGTGAGAAACAGCTATTGGAGCTCGGCGCTGAGCTGGAGAAGTTCAGAGCCCCGTTCAAGGTTTACAGGATGAAGGAGCTTGAAGAGAAGTACGGCCCCGATTGGGAAACACTGGCCTCAATCGAGTCGAGCGAGCCCTTCTGGGTGACGGACATCCCGAGGGAGTTTTACGACTACGAGGACCTCGAGAGGGGGGAGTGGCACAACTACGACCTGATTCTCCCTGAAGGATACGGGGAGGTGCTGTCGGGCGCTGAGAGGGAGTGGCAGTACGACAAGATAGCTTACAAGATGAGGAGAGACGGCGTGAGCATGGACTCTTACAGGTACTACTTAGAGCTCGCGAAGAGGGGAGTACTTGTACCGAGTGCCGGAGCGGGGATAGGTGTGGAGAGGCTTGTTCTCTGGCTCACGAAGCGGTCGCACATCGCGGAGGTTCAGCCTTTCCCGAGGATCCCCGGAATCGTGACGCCCCTATAGGATTTTACGCCTCCCGAACAACGTTTCTTATTTTTTCTGGCACATCTGTTATAATGTAATCCACTCCGAGATTCGAGAGCTCTAGCGCCTTCGCCGGGTCATTCACGGTCCAGACCGCCACCTTGTACCCAGCAGAGTGGAGCTCCTCGACGAGCCCCCCGTCGATGAAGTCGTAGTGTATGGATACCCCGTCAGCGCCGGCCAGCTCAACCTCCTTCACGGGGTCAGCGGGGCGGTACTGGACGTTCCCGAGAAACACGAGAACCGCGCTGTCTGCTTCCTTGGCGTGGCGTAGAGTGTGGTGGAAGCCGCTACTGACTATCACCTCCTTTACGCCGAACCGGCGGGCGAGAGCTACAGCCCCCCTCTCTATCCCCCGGGACTTCAGGTCCAGCCAAACGCCGCTCCTGCCGTCTACAATCGTCAAGTGCTCTTCAAGAGTGCTGGGCCTTAGCAAGGGGTCGCGGCCCTCTATGAGGAGGTACCCGTAGCCCATTATCATCCTCCTAATCCCGTGGGATGCTGTCTCGGTCCCGTGCCTGACGACCAGGGCTCCGTCACTCCTGCGAGCCACGTCGAACTCTATAACCTTAGCTCCCTCCCTAAGGTACTTCAGAAGAAGGCTTCTCTTATTGGCCTTGTGGGCCACGATAACGGGCATACCGCTACGTTTCCTAACCTCACATTGGGAGAATATATCGCTTGCGTTCAAGCAAGGTCCAGTATGTCCCGGAGGAGCGATGACACGCCGTCAAGAGTCTCCAGCACTCTAGGCGAGATAGACGTCCTGCTACCCTCTAGCGCCTTCTCCAGCTTACTGTAAAGCTCGAGCGCATTCTCTCTGCTGCCGCTCTCGCCTAAAACTAGCGCCACAGCGCTCCTCTGGAGGCTTTCCAGCAGGCTTAGAAGGTCACCTGGTACCTTCTCGGGCTCGATTCCGCCCCGGAGCAGCCTCTCGTATAGGTCGCCGATGTTCTCGAGGTTGCGCACAACAAGCCTGATGTCCACGAGGCGCGGCTTCTCAGAGCTCGGGTACAGAGGGTCCGAGACCCTGCTCCTGATTATCCTGACAGCCAGAAAGTAAAGCCTGTCAACGATGTCGTCCATGGCAAGGACTTTCTCAGCGAGAGAGGGGTCCCCGGTTTCCAGCACCTGAAAGGTCAGCCTAAGCATCGCGAGGGTTATCGAGCTCATCCTCTGCACGATGGAGTTCAAGTCGTAGTCCGGTCTCGTGAAGCACTGAAGAGTGATCGTGCCTGGCTCTTCTCCAACCACCTCCAATCCGAGCAGTATCTGCCTAGCCCGCTCCACGACCCTTAGAACCTCATCGCGGCACTCATCGCTAACGGCTACTTCCACGACCTCAAACCCCCTCAGGTACGCGGAGACGAGCTTCCTGTGTAAGTCGCCTCCGCAAGTGACCCTGATGCTCTTCACTCCCTCCCTCCTGTCCCTGATCTTCAAGGGCGTGATTCGTAGCGACCCGTCCTCCTCAGCCTCGAGGACCACTACACCCCTGTCTCCAATGTTCTCTGACACCCAGCTCCTCGGCAAGGCAACGTAGTAGCTACCACCTATCTTCACTACGCGACGAGTTTCCACAGTTGATTAAACATGTTTAGCCTATTAAAGTTTGGCTCTCATCGCAAAGCATATTACTGCTCCGCGCAAGTGTGGACGCGAGGGGCTTTGCCCAGCACGCTCAGAACCGCACTGATTGTCGCCGGGTCCCTACTCTACGTTGTACTCGTGATGCCGATCAAAGCCCTACTGAACCTCATGGAGGCTGGTCCCGACGGCGTGCTGCTTATAGCCCCCGGAGCCGGCAAGGTGGTAGTGGAGCCCAGGGTCAGGGGAGAGGTGCTCGGCCTCGTGTACTCGTGGAGCGCGGGGGCAGGCCTCCTGCTAACCCCCCAGGGTAAACTCATCAGAAAGCTCCGCTCCGTAGACTTCAAGGGCTACGTCTTAAGCCTCGCAGCGTCCCTGAAAACGTACCTTGAGTCCAGGGGCTACAGCGTCAAGGTGGTGCTAAGAGAGGTATTCCAAGAGGAGCTGGTTGCCGTCGTGGAAGTTAAAAAGAAAAGCGTGGCGACGCGGATTCTCGAGCTGCTCAGAAACGCGTAAAACGGCTCAGCCCCCTTAGGATCTTTTAATGATGTAGATTTTCGAACCGATAAGCTGGTTGTTTGGGACTAAAGCCAGAGTGCCGTCGTCCTTCTTAATGAAGGTGAACAGCGTCGAAATATCCTCGACGATCCCCTGCTCCCCTGCAACATTCACGTAGTCGCCTATCTTTATTGGCCGCACGAGGAGAACGAACAGGCCCGCAATAGCCTGGCCGAGAACCTGCTGCGTCGCGAAACCGATAACCATTCCTATGAAGCCTCCCAGCGCTACGCCAGCCGCTCCACCAGCGGCCCCTCCAGCTATCCCCGCCGCAAGGGCCCCTATGCCCAGGATCGTGAATATGCTCCTCACAGCCGCGGCTGTGCTGTGCGGGTACTTAACCCTCAGCATCCAGTAGACGAGGTTGGAGAAGCTCCTAATTATCATGTAGCCGAAGAACAGGGCGAGACCTATAGCTACATAGGAGGAGTACGGGTCCAGGAGAGGCTTCACCTGCGGGATGACCGACGGTAGCGTTGCGAAAATCAAAGCGCTCACGACGATGTAAGCCGCTATCCAGGAAACAAGGTTTACAATGCTACCCCTAATCTTACCGGCAACGTTATCTCCCGACATCATTGACGAAGAACACAGCTTGCATTTAAAGCATTTAGTTCAAAGCTCTCCAGGGCAGGACGCAGCTTGTAAGCCCTTGTATTAGGTTGAAAGTTCTCTGCGACTCGGTCCGGCCAGCGCTCCTCTATCCTCACTTTAATCTGCTTTAAAGCCCCGAAAGTCTATCGGAGGTAGGCAAAACTGTGAGCACTGAGTACCACTGCTACAAGAAGCGCGGAGGATCGAGAGCCGGACCAGCGGGTAAAAGCTAATGAGTCGCTACTTGTTTGAAAACCAGTGGCGGGTATGAGGTGCGCAGTAGCTCTGGTTACTATGGTTGTCGCATGGGCTATCCTCGTTCAGGCACAGTGCCCGGAGCCGTTAGACGCTAAGGCATGCGAGGTGGTTCTGAGCATTCCTGGGGCCAGGCTCGACGCCCTTAAGCTTACTGCTGTAGCCCAGGTGAGGGAAGCGGCTCCCGGCGTTTACGCCTACAGGAGCGGGTTTGACGAGAGGTTCGCCGTGATCCTGAGCTTGGAGGTGCTACCTGCAACGGGTAAGCAGTACCCTGTGATACGTGTACAGGCGATGCCCGAGGCTCAAGGGGTCACGGACTCCGACATCAAGAGGGTGCTGGGTCTGGAGCTCGACAGGCTGACGGGCAAGGGCATCATCCAGGGGGTCAGCGAGGAGAAGAGGTCTGCTCTCGTCGCCACTGCCCGTCTGGGCCTCGCGGGTTGGGACAGGAGGCTCGTGTTCGACGGCGGCGCTTGGAGGCCCTTCAACGAGTCCTCGCTGTACACCCCTCAGCGCGGTTGCCTTGTGCAACCCGTCACGGACTACTCCTCTCTCCCGGTTTGGCCGGCGGAACCCGACTTCAGCTCTCTAACCTTCCTGGCCTTAGCCGCCTGTGCAGTTGTAGCGGCCCTCGTCGCGTGGAGGCTCTTAGCAAGGCGCAAAAGTTAATTTACGGCGTACGTGTCATCTGTAGTGGCGCAAGGGATATGGTGCACCTGCTCGGCTTCTGGGACTCGGTTCTGCTCATCCTGCTCGGAGTGTTCACGGCTATCTGGGGCGTTAAGCTCGCGCGGCTAGTAGCGTCCCTGGTGTTCGGCTTCGCGATGGGGTACGTGCTTTACGCTTACTCCACCCCAGCGCTCCAAGCCACCTTTACGCCGCTCGTCCTCTTCCTCGTAGGCTTCATCGTGGGGGCAATGATCGGCTTCTCGGCTTTCAAGATGGTTGTATCCCTGCTCTCAGGCTACATCCTCGCGCAGCTTCTCGTCTCAACAGGCTACGTGGCAAGCGGGGAGACGGCTGTCCTCGTCCTAGCGCTGGCTTTCGCGGCGATAATCTACGCCCTCATGGATAAGGCTCTGGCCATCGGCTTCGCCCTGCTCGGGGCAGGGATGGTCTACCAGGGTCTCCTCGCCGCCGGGATACAGGGAAGCTTAGCGCTCATCCTGGCTCTAGCCGTCCTCATTATCGGAGTGCTACCCCAGACGAGGAGGCTGTGATGTAAAAATTTCAAAGGCGAGTCTCGCGTAGTTTTTAAAAGATGAAAAGCCTTCACCTCAAGAAGCCGTAAAGTATAAGTAGAAATGCTCCGTAGCCGCCTGGAAAAGACATGAGAGCCGTACCCCTGGCTCTAGCACTGCTCGTAGTCCTGGCAACCTTTTCAGCGGTAGCGCATGCCCCACCGCAGTACAAGCGCGTAGCGGTAGGCTACACGGACCCCTCAGCTCTCTCCACGATAGCCTCGATGCACGGCGGAGTAGTCGTGAAGACGATACCAGAAATAAAGGTCGCAGTCCTCCAGATACCCCAGTCAGAAGACCTCAGAGGGCACGTAGGGAAAGGGCTAAGGTACGTGGAGGAGGAGAAAACCGCCGTAGCCCTAGAGCTGAGCTCCTACTCAGACGTCCAGTGGAACATGAAGATGATCAACGCGACCAAGGTCTGGGACACCTTCTACCCCTCCCTCAACGGCGCCGCGCTCGGTAAAGGAGTGAGGGTCGCAGTCCTCGACACCGGCGTCCTGTACACCCACCCGGACCTGAAGGGAAGGGTCGTGTGGTGCGTGAACACCGTCCTCACGAAGACATACAAGGGCACAGACCTATCCAAGTGCACCGACAGGAACGGCCACGGAACCCACGTGACCGGCATCATCGCGGCCCTAATAAACAACGCGGGCGTAGCCGGGGTAGCCTCAAACGTCACGATATACATCGTCAAGGTCCTTAACGACGCCGGCTCCGGAACCTACACGGACATCGCCGAGGGGATCATCGAGGCTGTGAAAGGCCCAGACGGGGTAGTGGGCACAGCTGACGACGCCAAGATCCTCAGCATGTCGCTGGGAGGGTCGAGCGACAGCAGCGTTCTCCGCGACGCGGTGACGTGGGCCTACCAGAACGGCGCCGTCTTGGTGGTGGCGGCTGGTAACAGCGGCGACGGAGACCCCTCCACCGACAACGTTTCATACCCCGCTAGGTACCCGGAGGTCATCGCAGTCGCGGCGGTAGACAGCTCCTACAACGTCGCCAGCTGGAGCAGCGACGGGCCGGAGGTCGACGTAGCCGCGCCTGGCGTGAACATCCTGTCAACCTACCTCAGGAACGGCTACGCTACCCTCAGCGGCACCTCAATGGCCACCCCCCACGTCACGGGCGTTGTGGCGCTGATCCAGGCTCTGCGGCTGGCCAGCGGGAAGTCCTTGCTGACGCCTAGCCAGGTCTACGACGTGCTGACGAGCACGGCGGTTGACATCAACGCCAAGGGCTTCGACGTTTTCACGGGTTACGGCCTCGTAGACGCGATAGCGGCGGTGAACAAAGCCTTAAGCCTGCCCTAAAAAAAGCACATATTTCTCTACTCTGAAATTCTCTCTTGTGGATTTTGACTCCGGGTACAACCCCCTGCTTCTCGGGGAAGGGGTCAGGCGCATGGTCTCCCGCGGTGAAGAGAGGAAGTACTACAGGTTCAGGGGCGGAAAGTGGTACGGGGGAATCGCCACCGCGGACTGCGTCGGCTGCAACTTGAGGTGCGTTTTCTGCTGGAGCGGGGAGCCGAGGGACAGGCCGTGGCTGAGCGTGTGGAGGTTCTATACTCCAGAGGAGGTGTACGGAAGGCTCCGCTCGATCGCCCTGAGAAGGCGGTACAGCCAGATCAGGATCTCGGGGAACGAGCCCACCCTAGCGTGGCAACACCTTTTGCGTGTGCTCGAGCTCGTGGAGGAGGACGGCCTCTTCACGTTTATACTCGAGACGAATGGCATCGAGCTGGGCGCCGACAAGGGAAAGGCGAGGGACCTATCCAGGTTCACCAGGGTTCACGTGCGCGTGTCGCTCAAGGGCGCCTCTCGCGAGGAGTTCCACAAGCTCACGGGGGCGAGGCCGGAGTTCTTCGACCTGCAGCTCAGCGCGCTAAGGCACCTGGCGGACTACGGCGTGCCCGCGCACCCAGCGGTCATGCTCTCCTTCTCCTCACAGGAGTCCGTTAAGCGCCTCGTGGAGGAGTTGGGGGAGATACACCAGAGCTACGCGCGCGAGTTAGAGGAGGAGTACGTGTTTCTGTACCCCCATGTCGTCGAGAGGCTTAAGAAGGCCGGCCTCACACCCAGGGTTGCTTACCACCCGGACGCGATTCCCGAGGAGCTTATATAAAAAGGTGAACATGAGTAAAGTTTATATAATGATTTCTGGCAACCCTTATAAGTGATGGAGGAGTACGACGTAGCCGTCGTGGGTAGTGGAGTCGTCGGCCTCATGGTCGCCTACAACCTCGCCCACTACAAGCTAAGGACGCTGGTTTTGGAAGCAAACCCCGAGCCGGGGTGGGGGGTTTCGAAGGCGCACGCGGCGATCGTTCACGTGGTCCAGCTACCCTTCAAGTCCGTGAAGAGCAGGATGGCCCGCGAGGGAAACAGGAAAATGTTCCTGATAGCAGAGAGGCTGGGAGTCAGGTACGTAAAAACCAGCACCCTCGTGGTGGCTACCAAACTGCACCACCTCCTGGCGATGCCGTTCGTCGCCCTGTACCTGAGGCTCAACCTCGGGAGAGATTTCCCAGTCAAGCTGAGAGGAAGGCGGTACCTTAGGCAGGCGGAGCCTAACCTTACGAGGAAGGCTCTCGGCGCTATCGAGGTGTTCGGGTACGGCTGCGTGGACAACTTTGACTTGCTTTATGGGCTGTACGAGTTCGCGAAGGCCAACGGCGTCGAGTTCAGGTTCGGGGAGCGGGTTGTCAGCGTTGAAGACAGGGTGGACGGGCTGGAGCTGCGCACGGATAAGGGCAACGCCTTCAGAGCGAAGTTCCTCGTGAACGCTGCCGGTCTATGGGCGGACGAGCTGTACAACAAGCTGGGCGACAGCGTGGAGTTCGAGCTAGGGAAGGGCGCGATGCTGGTTTTTGACAGGAAGGTTACGAGCCGCTTCGTCGCCCCTCTTTACCTAAAACCCGACCCGAAGACGAAGGGGGGTGCTATAATGTTCACAGTTGACGGGAAGGGGCTCTGGGGGCCGAACCTCAGGCCTGCTAGAGACAAGAGCGACGTCTCGGTTGACGAGGAGGATGTGGAGGCTCTGCTGAAGAAGTTCTCTCCGCTTCTCGAAGCACCTCCGGGTACTCCGATTAAAGCTTACGCTGGCATAAGGCCGATCCCTCCCGAGAACGACTTCAGGATTACCTACTCCTCTAGGACGAAGAGGATTGTGCACGCTGTCGGTACGGAGTCTCCAGCCTTCACGGCATCTCCTGTGATAGCCGAGAAGATCCTCGAAATGCTCAGGGAGGCGGGCCTCAAGCTCGAGAAAAAGGAGCACGTCGTCGAGAGAGCCCCCTTCAGGAGGCTCAGGGACAACCCCAAGGCAGGTAAGGGGAGGGTTGTCTGCCCCTGCAACCTCGTGACCGAGGAGGAGGTCAGGGAGGCCGTCAGGAGAGGCTCAAGGACGCTTCAAGGAGTGATGTTCAGGACCGGGGCCGGGATGGGGCTGTGCCAAGGCTCAAAGTGCATGGCCGAGGTTCTAAGGATAATAGCGGACGAGCTGGGCGTTGACCCGGAGGAGGTGACCTTAAGGGGTGAGGGGTCTTGGCTGGTGAGGAAGAGATGAGGAGGGCCCTTGTAGTTGGAGGCGGCCTCGCTGGCATGGCCTTCGCGGCGACTTACGGCGACGCCGTGGTCTTCGAGGCTAGGAAGCAGCTAGGGGGCTTCTTCGCGAGCGACGAATTGAAGGTGGGTGAACACAGCGGCAGGGAGCTCGTCGAGGGGCTAGCAGGTCGCGTGCGGGCACTACTAGGGGAAACGGTCTTCGAGTCTGAGGGCAACGGTGTGTGGAGCGTGGGCGTCAACGGCGCAGAGTTCCACGAAGGCCTACCCGTGCTGGCTACAGGCTTCAGAGAGAAAACCCCTGTGGAGCTGGGGGTATACGGCTTTCGGCCCGCAGGTGTTTTCCCCCTAACAGCCGCATGGGACCTCGTGAACATGGGGTACTCTATCGGCGAGAGAGTTGTCGTGTACGGCTTCAACCACTACTCGCTCTCGCTCATAGCCAAGATCCACAAGGTCTGCGAGAAGCTGGTCGTCGTCTACGACGAGGAGAGCTACGTTCACAAGCCGGAGGAAGCCGGGGACTACGGCGCTGAGTTGGTAAAAGGAAGGGTCCTGTACGTCGAGGGAAGGCAGCGCGTCGAGAGGCTGAGAACATCTGCTGGCTACGTTGAAGCAGATACGCTGGTGCTAGCCAAGCTTGCCCCTCTAAGGTTGCTTAACGCAGAGCTCGCCGTAGGCAACGCTGGGATGGTGATCGAAGATCCCGCGAAGGTTGCTGAGAGCGCGAGGCTCCTCGCGCTCACGCTCACCGAGGGGGGTGAACTAGGGAGAGTCCACGGAGAGGTCCCCGCGGTCCCGAGCGTGTTCTCCGTGAAGCACCCGTACGTGATGGTCGGCGTACCCTCCGGCGTCAAGCTTGAGGTGGCTGGCAGAGTGTTCTCAGCGGAAGAGCCATATCCTGTCGTGGAGTTGCCGCCCGAGAGGAAAGTGGTCATCAGGGTGGTGTAGTGTACGGTGTGATAGACGTCGGAACGACGGGCGTGAAGCTCTCGGTGTACGACTCTCAGGGTAACCACGTTCACTATGAAAAAGTTGTCTTGGGGTTCGAGAGGCTCCAAGGCGGTCTGGTCGAGCAGAGCTCCCAAGAGCTCGTCAGGACCGTTAAAGGCTTAGCGAGGAAGGCGCGAGAGCTGGGCGCCAAGAGCCTCGGGGTCTCCGTGTACAGGGCATCCGTCGTCGCGTGGGACAGGAGCGGTAGACCGCTGACAAACGTCATCACGTGGATTGACGGCAGAGGGAGGAGCGTGGTGGAAAAACTGCCCATCACAGCTAAGATGCTTTCACGGCTGAGCAGACCCCTCGCCTACATACTCAGCCCAGACTCCCCAGCAGTGCTCATGAAGTGGGTCTACGAGAACATACCAGGCTTGTACGAGAGGGTGAAGAGCGGAGACGCGTTCGTGTGGACCCTCGATTCGTACCTGCTGTACACCTCCTCGGGAAAGTTCATCGCGGATCCGTCGAACATAACCCTTACCGGCCTCGTCCACCCGAAGAACTTCGATGAAATAGGCCTGGTTTACGACATCCTGAGGCTTCCACGCATCCGCCCCGAGCTCGTCGACAACGTGGGGGACTTCGGTAGCATCGAGGGCTTGGAGCTAAAAGCATTCATAGCGGATCAGCAGTCCGCCGCCCTGGGCCTCGGCGCGGTCGAGAGGGGGAGGGTGGAGAGCGTCCACGGGACAGGTAGCTTCATGGAGCTCTGCACAGGGAATTTTGTCATGCCTCCGGCGGGCCTCATACCAGTCGTGCAGGTGAAAGTAGGCAAAACTCTGAGGTACGGTGTAGAAGGCTTCCTCAGGACCTCTGGCTCAGTGGTGGACTGGCTTCGAGACATCGGTTTCTACAGCAGCTACGAGGAGATGGAGAAGCTGGCAGGCGAGGGCTCGCGCCGCACGCTGATCCTCCCATCCTTCGGAGGCTTGAGGGTCCCTAAAGCCCAGAACGCTGCGGGCATGATGTTGGGCCTCACGTTGGGGACAAAGAGGAGCGACGTGGTAGCCGGGCTAGCTTGGGGGGTTGCGCTCTACATGGGGTACATTCTCCGCATGATGGAGCAGGTAGCCGGACGCCCCGAAGAGCCCTTGTGGGCGGCTGGAGGCTTTTCGAAGTCGGACGTCTTCCTCCAGTTCCTCGCAGACGCTACGGGCCTAACCGTCGCGAGGCCAGCCGATATCGAAGCCAGCTCCCGAGGAGTGCTGAAGCTCCTCATGCTCGCCGATGGGTCTTCAGGCGAGGAAGCTCTCGGGCACCCCATGCCAGCTTCCGCGGTGTTCGCTCCCAAGCTCGACGAGGACGCTCGGAAAGAATATATGTCGAATTTTAAAGATATTGTGGAGGCGCTTCCCGAATGGGAGGAGAACATCTTTCTAAGGAGAAGTTGGTAGAAGCGGTTGAGAGGGAGTTCCCGGGCAGAGTCTCTAAGGACGAGACCACCCTCAAGCTTTACTCTAGGGACTACTGGCCTCTTGCCTTGCTACGAGAGACGAGAGGCGAGGCTCTCCCAAGGCCACTCCTGGTTGTGTGGCCCGAGTCCGCGGAGGAGGTTTCGAAGCTTGTGAAACTCTGCAACGAGTACAGGGTGCCGTTCGTCCCGTACGCTGGAGGCTCAGGCGTCATAGGGGGTACGATGTGCGAGGGGTGTGTGGTCATCGACGTAAAGAGGATGAACAGGATCCTCCGCTTCTCAGAGGAGGACGCGCTCGTCGTTGTCGAGTCGGGCGTGATGCTCAAAAAGCTGGAGGAGTACTTGAACTCCAAGGGCTTCACGCTAAGGCACATTCCGCAATCCTTCCCCGAGGCGGCTGTAGGCGGGCTCATAGCTACAATGAGCACCGGCCAGTTCAGCACGAAGTACGGGGGGATAGAGGAGCTCGTGATGGACCTCGAGGTCGTGGCCCCCGACGGAGGCATCGTCCCCTTGAGGAGAAATATCGTCCCGAGGGCAGCGACAGGCCCGGAGCTTAAACGACTTTTCATTGGGAGCGAGGGGCAGCTTGGAATCATAACGAAGGCCGTGCTGAAGGTCTTCCCCCTGCCAGAGCACCAGTGGAAGAACGCGTACGCTTTCCCAGACTTCGAGTCCGGTCTACGTGCGGTTCGAGAGATGATGCTCACTGGTGCCGTCCCGGCGGTCGCGAGGCTCTACGACAAAGACGACTCCGCGGCCAGGTTCCACGACGCCCGGGACACGCTGATCCTGGTATTCGAGGAGAACTCCAAGGAGATACTCAATGCTAAGGTGTCTGAAGCGCGGAGAATCGTCGCGAAGCACGGGGGCAAGGAGGTCGGGGCAGCACCCGTGGACAAGTGGCTAGAAACGCGCTTCGACGTGATATCCGAGCTGAAGAAGCTCGTCGTGCCTCTCAACCTATGGTTCGACACGATCGAGACCGCTGCCACGTGGAGCGCGCTACCCAAGGTGTACCGAGCATTCAAGGACAGGGTGAAGAGGGTTAAGGGAGTCTACGCTGTGCTGGCGCACGCATCACACTTCTACACGACAGGCGCTTGCATATACTTCACGCTGACCTACGAAGCGGACGAGCAGACGTACTGGCGTATGTGGGAGGAAGCCATGAGAACCCTCCTCGAGACCGGTGCGACTATAAGCCACCACCACGGCGTCGGCCTCCTGAGGGCCAAGTGGGTCGCTGAGGAGCTGGGGGCAGGCTTGCAGTACCTCAAAAAGGTAAAGCGGTGCCTAGACCCCCAAGGCCTCGCGAACCCGGGGAAGTGGATGGGTGATTAGCCTTGGTGAGCCTCACAACGCTGCGAGCCATCAAGCTCACCCCCACCCTTGTTGCACGGTTCGCCACCCTCCCGTTAAGAAAGGTCAAAAACCCCTGCCTATACTGCCCCGGGATATGCCTCACCGCATGCCCGACGTTCACTCACTCGGGTAGCCTTGCCCTGAGCCCCCTCGGCTACGCACGCGACAGGAAGCTCGGCGTGGAGAGGTGCGTGAAGTGCTGGAGGTGCGTGGACGAGTGTCCCCTGCACTTCCCCCTCCCAGAAACCTACTGCGACACCCCGGTAAAGCTAAGTGCCCAAATCCTCAAGGAAGGAAAACCTCTGCTGGTCGCCTCAGAGAGGCTGGAGAGCGAGCTCGGCGCTAAGCTGGCTGAAAGGTACGGGCTGGGGCTTGCGGTGGTGAGCGGCGTCGAGGAACGCTACAATCTAGGGAAACCGCTCGAGTCCAGGTCGTTGTCGGAAACGTTAAAGAAGCTCCGCCCGCATGAACCGCTCGCTCTGTCGCCTGAAGTCGCGCACGCTCTAGGAATACCTTTTGCGCTTGAGAGGCCTGAGCTCTTCGGTCAGGTAAGCTTCACAGGTAAGGTCCACCTCCCCTGCCTTCTTCGAAGCAGGAGAGAGGGGTTGCTGAAATCCCTTGAAAGGCTAGGGGTTAACGCCACGTTCTTGGACGTGGAAACGTGCGTGAAGGTTTCAGTGGACAGCGAGACCCTATACCTGTGCCCCAGGGCGTCTTCCCAAAAGGCTAAAACGATATTCGAGATGTTGCTCTAAGCGCATGCTTAAACTCTTAACTAAAAGGTTTTTAATACACTTTTCGGCGCTTAGATCACGTGGCAGAGACTCGTTCTAAGCTGATCCCCCCTCTGGAGGACCTGAACCCCTCAACATTCAGGGAGTCCTTCAGGCGCATACTTGCGTTCAAGGAGAGCATTGGCTTGGAAGCGTTTCTGGACAACCCGCCCGACCTCCTCGAGAGAGCCAAGCTCTACGCGACAAAGTTCAGAAACGGTGCTCTGGGCTGGGCCAGCAACATCTGGAGCAGGTCCGCGGCGAACACGGTTGTGGTGAACAGCGACGCGGAGCTCAGGCAGGAGCACAAGCTACTCATGCAGAGAGTGCTCGAGCACGTCCTAGCTCAGGGCCCACTCATCAAGGTGGACGGCTACTACGGGAGGCCTGGCAGCAAGGTGCAGATGCACACGACGGTGTACGTCGACCCCCAGTTCCCCGACCTCGCCTACAGGTGGAAGCAGCTCGTGTTCCCAGCCCCGCCGGACGAGAAGCCCGAAGCAGAGCTCATCGTCGTGCCGCACTACCTCGGCAACCCCCTCATACCCGGCACTAACAGGCTGATGGCTATCCTCGTCTTCCCCCACCACAACCTTACGATAATCACCCTGTCTAGCTACCAAGGGGAGATAAAGAAGGGAGCCCTGCGCCACTGGATCTACCACGTGTACAAGAAGGGTTGCACCGGCGAGCACGCAGCCCTCAGGGAGTTTACGGTGAAGACGGTTGACGGCTCTTGGAGGAGGATCACGCTTGTCATCTGGGGCCTGACGGGCTCAGGCAAGTCCACGCACGGCTTCTACACGTGGACCCCAAGGAACGCTCGAGTGTACGTGGAGAAGTTCGGCGTGAACCCCTTGGACTACGTGAGGGACCAGAAAATACGCAACGACGACATAGTCGCGATATGCGAGGACAGGGTCTACGGCTCGGAGCGTGGCGCCTGGGTGAAAACCGAGGACCTGACACCCGAGCAGGAGGCGATGTGGAACGCCTGCATGAGCCCGCGGGCTCTGCATGAGAACACGGAGTTCTCCAGCGACGGAACCCCCAGCTTTGAGGGGAAGCTCTTCCAGTACTTCGGAATGCCGAACAGGAACGCGAGGTCCGTGGTGTACCTCGACGACACAGGCTACTTCGACGGCCAGGTCGACTCCGACGGACCCATGAACACAGCCGTTTTCCTGTCCCCAGGCTACTTCACAGACTACGCCTGGGTCAAGCTGAACACTCCGGAATTCATAGCCAAGGCGCTCGCTGACGGCAGGACCGTCGGGCACCCGGCGCAGGCGCGCGAGCTCGTAGGCAAGGTGAGGTTCGTCCCCCGGTACTCGGAGTTCACAATCGGGGTGGGCGACGACGCCCACGTCTTGAGATTTTACAGCTTCCTCAAGAAGTGGCAGGAGAGCGGTCACAGGGTGGACGTCTACATGTGGAACACAACCGGGAGGATAGTGGCGCAGTACAGGTGGGGGGAGGTCAGGGTCGGAGACAGAACGGTTAGGGTGCCTGAACCGGTGCTCGAGGTACGGGATGGCATCCCTAAGCCTGTCGGGGGCACGCGCCCCACGATAGAGGAGACGGAGCTCTTCCTCCTACAGGCGAGCCGCGGAGCCGTTAAGTGGAAGCCCCACCCAGTCTGGGGTGAGCGAGTCCTCGTCCCAGCTGAGGTCCCGGGCATACCAGCCGACAGGCTCAGAGAGCTGGACCCCACTTACTACCTCTCGATGGACGAGTTCAGGGAGCTGCTCAAGACCCAGGTGGAGTACAGCAAGCTTGTCCTGCAGCAACTCGGCATGAGGCTCCCGGAGGAGATTCTGACGGTTATGGATTTCTGACCACGAAATTTTTAAACCTAAGGCTCCGAGGGGAACCTGTGCGCTCGAGAGACATGGCCTTAGCCGGGATAGTGGCGGCGCTATACGCGGTTCTAGTCTACGTGCTACCTTTCACCTCGTTCCTTTTGTGGCAGGTAAGGGTTGCAGATGCCCTTATCGCCTTGTCCACCGTGCTGGGATACCCAGCGGTGCTGGGCGTTGCTGTTGGGTGCTTTATAGGCAACATCCTCGCCGCGCCTTGGGGAAGCCCAGCCCTAAGCGCCTTCGACGCCGTCTTGGGAAGCCTCGTGAACCTCGCAGCCGGGTACGCGGGCTACAGGATCTCCGGTAAAGGCGGCAGGAGAAGAAGGTTAGCGGCGTTGATCGCTCAATCCCTGGTCGTGTCGGTGGGTGTCGGGTCCTACCTCAAGTACCTGTTGTTGTGGGCTTTCGGAACCGATATCCCGCTCCTCTTGTCCGTAGCGGGTGTACTACCGGGGTCGTTAATCTCGATAGTAGTCCTAGGTTTCCCGCTTTCCCTAGCCGTCGAGAGATCAATCAGGGGAAGCCCGCTCAGAGCAGGACAAGCTTCATAGCGCTAGCTAAGAGTTTAGGGCAACTTTTCAGCCCCCGTCTTTTTGTGCCTTGACACGCTATATCCCCGCTCAGCGTACGCTACTGATCTCCTCACGCGTCACCGCGCTCTTGAGTAGCTTCAATGCGGCGTCACCGCACGCAAGCTCCTCAGGCTTGCAGCCCAGCAGCACTAGAAGTTTGCAAGCTCTCTCGGTGAGGTAAACGTAGCGCACATTGCCGAGAGTAGCCTCCTCCACGAGTCCCAGGGAGCGGAGCCTATCAAGTGTTCTTGCGATGTGAGCCATGTTCCTCGTGCCGAAAGCCCGGCTCACGGGCTTAGGCTGCTTCAGCCGCAGCAGCTGCTTCACGAGGCCGGTGAGCTCCAGCCACTTAGCAACGCTGCCCCAAACCTCTCCGTCGACCTCCACCATCACTCCGAAGAGAAGGCGCCGGGATAAAAATCTTGTCACATGGGCTGTGATTACAGGCTGCTGCGCCGTGATGACGTTGACTGAGGGAAGGGAAAGAATAAAAGTGCAACAGGCCAGTTTATTGGCTGAACGCTCATGGCGTTTTCCGACACGATCAGGCCTTCGAGGCTGTCAATGCTTTCAAGGTACTCTTTCCCGCCTCTGCTACTCCTTCTGACCCAGCTTAGGCCTCTAGAGGCGCACGACTGGCTCAACCCTCTGCTAGCCTACGGCGCTTACAGCCTCCTCGGCCTCCAGCTCGGGTGGAGCGAGAGGTTCTTCACCCTAGTAACGTACGCGTACGCGCTAGCCCTCTACATCACCGGCCTAGCAACGCTTGAAGAATCCCTGAGGCTCTCACTGCTCCTAGTAGCGCCAGTCACCCTGGTGACCATCGAGGTTGAGAGAGCGTTCACGGAGTACCGGGTGTCAGAGGTGGGGGTTGAGGTTCGGGGTGTAAGGCCCGATTCGTTGCTCCCGCGCCTCGACACGAGAAGGGTACTAGCGCACACCGTCACGAGCGTTAAAACCCACTACCCTCTCCTCTCGAGGATTCTAGGGAGGAGGTACGTGGACTTAATTGTAGGAACGCAGCACGGGAAGGTCGTCCTAAAGGGTATTCCCTCAGCCTCCGACTTCCCCGCACGGGCTGTCAAGGCGCTTGACGAGCAGCCTCCCACTGTCGCTTCGAGCAGCGTAAGCATAACCTCCGTCGGCGAAGGGTTCGAGGTAAAAAGCACGTTCAACCCGAGCTTGGCCGGCTCCGCTCTAGCCGACTTCTACCGCTTCATCAAGTTCTTCTCGTGGGAGCACAGGGCCAGCCTCAGACTCGAGCACTCCGCTACCGGTCAACCCGCTGGAATCGAGGGGAGCGAAGCCAAGCCCAAAGAAGAGGAGGCCTCCAGGGGCCGCAGGAGGAACCGCATCGAGAGGCTTCTCTAGAGGTGAGAGCCCATGGACGAGCTGGACGTGAAAGTAAAGAAGCTCTTCGGCGAGTACGCTGTCGACAAGCGAGTCGCCAGGCTAGGGATCATCCCGCGAATCCCGGCCTTCATCAGGGAATACCTCGTGGCTCGCCACTGCCCTGAGCCCTCACCCGAGTGCCTCAAAGAGGTTGCCAGCACGGTGAGCGAGCTTTACCCCGACCCCAGGTCGCGGGAAAGGTTCCTGGGTAAGCTGAAGGGGGAGGGCCGGCTCAAGCTGCTGGACGAGTACCGTGTTCTCGTTAACCTCAAGAAGAACGTCTTCCTGCTCCAAGTCCCGTCCCTGAGCATCAACGACGCCTTGGTGCGCGAGGAGATCATCCGTGCCAACGAGAGGCTCTACTCAGGCCTTTGGGGCGTGGGGGTGCTCGCTTACGAGCCTTCCCTCCAGACCCGGTACCCGGGCGTCACCCCGGTTATTATGGAGGACTTCGAGCCCTTCCAGGCTTACGAGATTGACCTTAAGCTCTTCAGCGAGGCCAGGGAGGCGCTGAGCCTGGACGAGTGGGTTGACCTGATCGTTAGAAGCGCTGGGCTTAACCCTAAAGCGTACACGTTCCAGCAGAAGCTCCTCCTGCTAGCCAGGCTCATCCCGCTGGCCGAGTCGAACGTGAACATCCTGGAGCTAGGCCCGAGAGCCACGGGTAAGACCCACACGTACCGCGAGCTCACGTACTACTCGAGGATTTACTCGGGCGGCATAGT
>NZ_CP094288.1:263184-442170 GCF_022693705.1 Infirmifilum sp. NZ | reverse complement strand
AGTGACCCCGGCTAAGCTCTTCTACGACGTGAGGAGCAACATACCCGGAGACCTTGTGATCAACGACGTGGTGGTGTTCGACGAGATAAGCAAGATCAAGTTCTCGAACGGAGACGAGGTAGTTGCGAAGCTCAAAGACTACATGGTGGACGGGTACTTCGAGAGGGGAGCTTACCACCCGAAGAAGCCAGCCGCATGCTCGCTCGTCTTTATAGGGAACATTGACCTCGAGAGGATCGCCTCGCACTACAGCCTCGCAGGCTACCTTCCCAGGTTCATGCAGGACACAGCCTTCCTCGACAGGATCCACGGCTTCATACACGGGTGGGAGCTACCCAAGATCATGAAGAGCGAGGAGCACCTAGCCCAGGGCTACGGCGTCGCAGCGGACTACCTAGCGGAGGTGCTTCACGTTTACAGGCAGGTGAGCCTGGAGCAGGAGGTTGAAGGGCTCTTCGAGATGGAGGGGAGGCTCACAATACGCGACGAGAAAGCCGTCAGAAGGCTCCTCTCAGGCGCGCTGAAGCTCCTGTTCCCCCACAGGCAGTACAGCAGGGGAGAGCTCGAGCGCGTAGCCCAAGTATACGTCGACTTAAGGAACAACGTCTCGCAGATACTGACAGCCCTCTCCCCGAAGGAGTTCCCGAGTAAGAAAATAAGCGTAAAAATTAGGGGTTAAGCTACTTTCTGCCCTGCCTGCCAAGAGCCTTGAGGAGCTCGAGAACAACACCCAACCCGCGCTGCACCTCGGGGTCGCTAAGCGCTTTGAGAAGCCCCAGGAGGCCTACGGGCTGCGGCTCCTTTGGTACAGACTTCAGGGCCTCAACAAGCACCGGTGCCTTCTCCTTTAACGCCTCGTAGTCGACACTCCCCAGGAGCTCCAGGATGTCGTCGATGTGGTCGAGCAGCTTGAGCGTGCCTGGCGTCAGTAGCAGCGACGACAGTCTGCCGATGAACTCGGGGTCGAGCAAGTCCTTAACAGTGTCGAGCAGGCCCAGCTCGTTGGCCCTTACGAGCACCTCCAAGGCTTTGTTCAGCGCCTCAGCCTGCTCAGGTGTTAGCTCGGCTTTCACGCTCACCACCCCTCACCCCTCTTGATGAACTCGTCAGAAGCCTCGAAGTACGCCTTGAACACAGGGCTCCAGAACTCAGGGTACTTGATTGCGCTCCAGTAGGTCGCCACGAACAGGTCTTCCATCAGCCTCTTGAACTTACTCAGCCTCACCGGGATAGGCGGGTGGTCGTAGTCGCTTATCACGAAGCCACCCTTCCCGTCGAGGATTATCGGGCAGTTCGTTCTCCCGCTGTACTTCGCGTCGTACCCGAGCAGCCTCGCGGCGACGACCTCGGCTTGAAGGTGCGCTGTCACACCGCTCTTAGAGGTTGGAGCGTTCGTGCAGTCTCCGATCGCGTACGCGTCGTCGAAGCCCTGGATATTGCTCGTGTACTTGTCGATCTTTATGTAGCCAGACCCGTCCTTCACCTCCGCGGGGCTGACCGCGTAGCCTGGGCCCTTGTGGGGCGGGATGACTGTAGCCACCGTGAAGGGAATCTCCTCCCCCTCGAGGCTCACCAGCTTCCCATTCTGCAAGTCGATCTCGTTCACCGTGAAGAACGTGTGGAGCTCAATGCCCCTCTGCTCGAGCTCCGGCTCAATTATGTCCGCGATGACCTTTGAGGGGTACGCGTGCGGAACAGGAACCGCCAGGACCACCTTCACTTTACCCGCTAACCCCCTGCTCTTGAACAGCTCGCTCGAGAGGAAGGCTCCCTTGTGGGGACCGGGAGGGCACTTGTAGATAGGGTCGGCTATTCCGATGACGAAGCTACCCTCCCTTAAGCCCTTGAGGGCGTTCCACAGCTTTACCGCGTTCTGGGGGCCCGCGTAGAAGTCGCCAAACCGCTCGAGGAGCTCCCGGTGCCCGGGGATAGCGTCGTAGTCGAGCTCCGCCCCGCTGGCCAGAACAACCACGTCGTAGCTGAGCTTCCTCCCGCTCTTAGTCGCGACTACACGCTCGTTGAGGTCAACGCTGACAACTTCATCGTTAACGAAGTTAACCCCGCTCTTGAGCAGGGACGGGATGGGCCTCAGGAACTTTTCTGGAGAGACGCCTTTAAAAGCCACCCAGAGGTTCCCAGGCTGGAAGTGGTGGTGCTGGCTTTTGTCTACGACCGTGACTTCAAACCCGTGTGGCTGAAGCAGGTTCGCGAGGATAGCCCCCCCTCCGCCGCCACCAACAATAACTACCTTTTCACCGGACGTGAGAAACACCCGAAAAAGCTACTTTTTAGCGGTTACCTTGATGACGGCCTTTATGAAGCCGTCCTCCTCAATTAGGGAGACGAGCTCGTTCTTGGTGCGCTCAACCCAGGCTTGAACGTCGGGCTTGAACCCGGGGTCTGTCGCAAGTACGATGATCACGTCACCGTTCTGGGCGTTACGGTAGGCCCTCGTCAGCGCCGAAATGGGCCCGGGGCAGGCCATCCCACGGGCGTCAACGGTTATCTCAGGCATCCACCTCACCTTAGATTAATATTACTTCGTACTCGGCGGTCTCCTTCATGAAGTATGTAGCTCCGACGATGTCGTCCACTATCGGGTCTAGGTGCTCCTTCTTAAGCCCCAGGGCCTCCGCTATCAGCGAGCACACGTACACCTTCACGTCGCCGATCTCTTTCGCCTCCTTCAGCATGTCGTACCAGCTGGGAGCCTTCATCTTCTCTAAACCTTTAAGCAGGCCGGGGACCATGTCCTCGAACTCCTTGGGGAAGCGCGGCTGAGGCTTGTTCTTCGTGAAGTAGGGGGTCGCGAAGCCGGTCACGAAGATGCGTACAGGGACGCCTAGGTTAGCCGCAGTCTGGGTGAGAACGCCGAGGGGTATGAACTTGTCAGCTGTGCCTGAGAACATTATTATTGCTAAACCTTTTGTCATCTTCGGTCGGTCACATGAATATAACTTGCTACATATATTTCTTTATGTCAACAGAATAATACTTATTTTATTTTTATCAGGTAAATGCCGAAATATCAGTATTGCCGGTTCTCCTCATCCCTTCCTTGGGTTAGGAGACCCTCTTCTCATCCTCCGAACACGTGGCAGAAAGAGGTTATTTATAGGCTTTTTCTGGGGAGACTAGATGAATAGTAGGACGAAAGCCGCTGCGATGAAAGCTGTGGCGAGCTTCCAGGCCACGTAGGAGCTCCTCTTGAATTCCCCCTTAAATAGACCCTTTAGCAAAACGGCGGCTATAGCTGTAGCTAAGACTGCGAGAGCGGCCGCAGAAGGTGTAGAGTACACTCCTCGTAGCCACATTAAGGCGAGGTCGGCGACGACCAGCGCCAGTGCGGTGAGCGAGGCTACTAATCCTGCCTTCTCTCCCAGAGCCACGGGAAGCATCGGAACTCCTGCTAGCCTGTAGTCCTCTGAGAAGTAAGTAGCGGCTGTCCAGATGTGCACATAGCTCCAAAGGACAACGAGCGTGGCAAGCAGGGCAGCCTCGAGGGAAGGCTCGCCCGTTGCAGCAGACCAACCGCCTAGGACGGGCATGGCTCCAGCCGTTCCGCAGATCACGACGCTCCACGGAGTTTTCCTCTTCATGAACTTCGTGTACAGGAAGCTGAAGATCAGGAAGCCGAGTACACCGAAGAAAAGGACCCAGACGTTGATTAGGGAAGCCAAGACTAAACCAGCCGCGACCGTAATAGCTGAAATCCATAGAGCCTGACGCGGTGTCATCCTACCGGACGGGAGAGGCCTGTGGCGCGTTCTGGGCATTATGCTGTCAATATCCATGTCGAACAGCATGTTGAACCCTGTGGCTCCAGCCACGGTTGCGAACAGAGAGATCGATATAAGGGTTAATGCTCGGAGATCTACGTTAAAGCCAAGGGGTTTAATGTAGGCGACGACGCCGGTTAAAACAGCCATGAACGTCTGCCGTAGCTTGAAAAGGTCGGCGATGTCTCGGATCCTCACATAGTGAACACAAAGTGCAGAATCTTAAACCCTCGTGTTTAACATTCTATATGTTTAATGCTTCATGCGTTCCAAGGCTGACCTCAACGCATCGTAGAGCTTCCCTACTTCTCGGACGATCTCATCGAGGTACTCCTGCGCCCTTGAAGTGTCGAATGATACTTCACCCTCCGTGGGCGAGTAGTTCAGGATAGTACCTGGGGCGGGGTACGACTGCACCCCCTGAGACGCCAGGAACACCTCCTCGGGGCTGTAGAGCTCACTTTTTACGAGTTCCGGCCTCGCCGCCGCTACCAGCGCCGTCTCATCTGTGGCGGCGTGACCTCCCTCCTTACCGAGGATGCGCTGAGTAAGCCCCCTCTCGCGCGCTAGACGCCACCAGTCTACGAGGAGCACTGCGAGCCTGTGGTCGAGCCACGCGCGCCTAGCGGCGCTGTCGAGGGCCGAGGTGTTCCCGCCGTGACCGTTGAGGATAACCGCTATCTTGAAGCCGTGAAGCGACAGGCTCGCGAGGATGTCGTAGACTAGGTTCTCGAGGACGTCCGGCCTCACGCGTATCGACCCGGGGTAGCCGTGAAGGCTATTTGTCACACCGTAGTTCACCGTGGGCAGGATGACGGCATTCAGGCGTTCAGCCAGTCTCTCCGCGATGAGCTCTGGTATAATGCAGTCCGTGCCGAGCGGGAGGTGCGGCCCGTGGGGCTCGACGGTGCCGACGGGGAGTATTGCCGTGTCCAAACCATTTGCGAGCAGTTCGCGCACCTCAACGTACGTCATCTCTGCTAGCCTGCGCGCAGGCATGAAAACAGCCACGAGCATGCTGGATATTTGCGTTACGCATCAGAAAGGGGTCTAGGAGAAGGTCTCCTCCTCCCATCCCGTCGTTGGGAACACGCTGACGTCGGAGGGCTTCACGCTCAGCCTTATCCTCTGACCTGGCGCGAGGTCCAGGGCGGGGTCGAGGAGGGCGGTGACCCTCTGCTCGCCGACCCGGATCTTCACCTGGTTGAACATCCCGATGAACATCACCATCTCGACGATGCCTTCAAGCGAGTTGGAGCCCTCGCCGCCGACGCTGAAGTCCTCAGCCTTCACTATTGCAACGGCTCTCTCACCCTCCCTGAGCGTGTACCCAGGTGCGAGGCGGCCCTCCACGACTCGGCCGTCCACCCTGAGCTTGACGGTGTCGCCTATGACCTCGTGGGCCGTCCCCGTGAAGTAGGTGCTCCTCCCTATGAACGTGGCCACGAAGAGGTTCGCCGGCTTCGAGTAGATCTCGCGCGGGGTCCCGACCTGGAGCACCCGTCCCCTGTTCATCACAGCTATCCGGTCGGCGAGGCTCATCGCCTCCTCCTGGTCGTGCGTCACGTAGAGGGCCGTGATCTTCAGCTCCGACTGGATCCTCCTAATCTCCTCCCTCATCTCCAGCCTGAGCTTGGCGTCGAGGTTGCTCAGAGGCTCGTCAAGGAGCAGAACCCTCGGCTCCACCACCAGCGCCCTAGCCAGGGCGACTCTCTGCTGCTGCCCCCCGCTCAGCTGTAGTGGGTAGCGATCCTCCATGCCCTCCAGCCGAACGAGCCTCAGCGCCTCGCGCACCTTCCTCTCGATCTCCTCGTCGGTCAGCTTGAGCTGCTTGCGCCTAACCTTCAGGCCGTAGGCAACGTTCTCGAAGACCGTCATGTGAGGCCAGAGCGCGTAGTTCTGGAAGACCATGGCCGTGCCCCTGGCGTAGGGCTTCACGAAGGTGACGTCCTCGCTGCCGAAGAACACTCTGCCCTCCTCGGGGACCTCGAAGCCGGCCACGATCCTAAGCAGGGTGGTTTTCCCGCACCCGCTCGGGCCGAGGATAGTGAAGAGCTCCCCGTCCCTCACCTCGAGGGTGACGCGGTCCACGGCCCTCACGCGGCCATACACCTTGCTAACTTCAACCAGCCGGATGCCCACCATGCCCCTACACCCCGATGAAGGCGTACCTCTGCTTTAGGACTCTCACCACGATCAGTATAGCCACCAGCTGTATAAATATCAACAGCACACCCATCGCCGCCGCGATCTGCACGCCGATGGGAGAGCCGCCCTTGTAGACGTTCATCATGTAGTACGTCATCGGGGCCTGCGAGGGGTTGAAGTTGCCGATGGTTATGCTCGTGCTAACCTCCGTGGCCATGTATATGAAGCCCAGGACGGCGCCGCTGAAGATGTAGGAGATGATGTAAGGCAGCACGACGCCGAAAACCACCTTAGCGCGCGTGGCCCCGAGGTTCATCGCCGCCTCCTCGAGGCCCACGTGGACCTGCTGGAAGCCGGCGTACACCGAGCGCACCACGTAGGGTAGCTTGCGCACGCTGTAGGATATGACCAGCACTACCCAGGCCTGGAAAGCCCCTATGGAGGCTGGGTCTAGGGGGGTCCCGGCGAAGAGTGTGGTGAAGAAGTAGTAGTAGCCGAGAGCGATCACGAGCCCGGGGATTGCTAGAGGCACCGTTGCCAGCGTGTCCAGCAGGTTTGAGAGCCACGCAACTCGGATCCTGCTAACCCCGTACCCCACCATCACGGCGACAGCAACGGCGAGGATCACCGACAGCGCGGCGTACGTGATGGTGTTCCTGATGTAGGTGAATACCGTGGGGTCGAGGAAGAGGACCTCGAAGTAGCTCAGCGTGAAGCCGCCCGGGTTGATCTCGAAGCCTCTAGGGGGCATGACGTTGAACGCCAGGAGCGCGACGCCGAACTGCGGGAAAGCCGTAAGGAGCACCAGCGGGAATAATATGGCGTAAAGGACGATCTTACCCGGTAGGCCCAGCGGGCGTTGCCTAGGCGATATGCGCCCTCCGCGGCTGATCATAGCGTAGGTCCGCATCCCCACGTAGTTCCTGATCGCCAGGAAGCCCACTACGGCCACGAAGAGCATGACGACTCCGAGGGCCGCGGACTCCGGGGAAACGATGCCCGTCTGAGTCACAAAGCCCCTGAAGATCTGCGCGCTCATGAGGTTCCACTCCTGGAAGATCAGCGGGGCGCCGACGTCCTCGAGGCTGAAGATGAACACTATTATGGCGCCTGCCACTATCCCCGGGAGAGCTAGAGGGAACGTCACCGTCCTGAAGAGCCTGAAGCCCCTGGAGCCCAGGTTCTCCGCCTGCTCCTCGGTGCTGGGGTCCACGTTGAGGAAAGCGCTGTACGCGTTCAGGTAGACGATGGGGTAGAAGGAGATGATTTGCGCAAGGGCAACCCCGACGAGCCCGTCAAGCCTGAGCCGCCACCCGAAGAGCGCCTGAGTCAGCATCGACACGGGCCCGTACTCGCTGAAAAGGATCTTAACGACGTATGAGTTGACGAAAGGTGTGACGAAGAGCGGGACCAGGGAGAGGATGCGGAGCGCCTCCTTGCCCGGGAAGGAGTAGCGGGCCAGCACGAACGCGATTGCAACGCCGAGCAGGGTTGCGGCGAAGGTTACGGCTGTCGAGAGGATTAGGCTGTTAACAAGGATGCCGTAGTTAATCCCCTTGATCACGTAGAGCGTGTAGTCTCCGAGCTGCAGCACTGACCACGCCGTCTCGCCCGGCAGGCTCTCGAGCCTCACGTACTCCCTCGCCGAGAAGATTCTCTGGAAGTTAGAGTACCAGGCTGCCCCCGCAGGCGCCCTGAAGGCGCTCACGAGCACGAGCGTGATCGGAGCGAGGAGGAAAACTACAAGGAACGCGGAGCCGAAAACCAGGAAGAACCACATCAAGGGGTCGAGCTCGTAGAGAGTGCTCCGCACGCGCCGCGATAGCGAGACGACACCCCTGCGCGCTACCCTCGCCTCCCGGAATGCTCGTAGCCTCTCATAGAGGTAGCCCACTGCTGCCGCGGAGACGAATGGCGCCAGGAAGAGCGCGAGCGCTCTCGGTGCTCCGCCAGCGCCGATAGCCACTGTGAAGAAGTCGTAGAGCATGGAGAAAATCGCCAGGAAGCTGAGGCCGAAGCTGAACTTTATCCACCGGTAGTCGAAGCCCAGCTTGTAGAGCGCAAGGGCGGAGGCGAGGGCCAGTAGCCAGAGGAGAGGGTCAAGTGATACGGCCCATTGTGGGGACAACGCGTACAGTGCGACGTACAGGGAGGCTATGGAGAGACCTGCTACCCAGATGAACCACGGCTTAGCCCGCATCTTGCCCTGTCAGAAACCGTGCTTCCATCTTAAAATGTTTAGTTTTCAGAAAAAGGAGGGTGGAAGGTTAAGAGCCGGTCATCTGCTTCAGCAAGGCCGCTGTTTTCAGGTACCTGGCTCGAGCCGCGTCCCTCCACTGGTTCATGAGGTTCTGGTATATTGTAGGGTCGCTGGCAAGGTAGCTGCTAATCTTGAGCGCGTAGTCCAGCGTGAAGGTGGTCTGCGTTTTCGTTAGTGGGTCTGTGAACGTGATCGGGGCTGTCAGCGAGTCCACGAGCTTGTTAAACTGGTCCTTTGAGATCTTCCCGCTCAGGTAAGCCTGCGCGATCTGCGCCCAAACGGGCTGGAGGTCATCGTGGGCGTCAACGAGTGTTGCCTTAAAGTAGTCCACGACCGCTGTGACCCACAGCGAGGAGAGGGTCTCGTTGAAGCTTATGCCGCCTGCTTTCTCCACGCTGGCGAGGGCGGTTTTTAGATCCGGCCTCTTGGAGCCTTCAGGTGTGTCGAACACTCTAGGGTTGACCGGGAGCCTGTTGATGTTGGGGTCCAGCCACACGAGCTGCCCCCCGGTCTCGTTGAGGACCCATGCCACGAACACCGCGGCCTCCCGGGGGTGCCTAGCCCCCTTAAGGATGGCTATGGGGTCTGCGTTGACTATGCTCTCGTTCACGGGTATTACGTACAGGCACGCGGGGTTCTGCTGCTGAGCGGTGTAGCCGTAGAAGTCGATGGTCGTCCCGATCGCTATGTCTCCTCTGATGACGGCGTCTCTTACGTCGCTACTCCCGCTGTAAACCTTCGCGTTGGCGGCGATTAGGGTGAGGGTCCTCCAGCCGGCGTCCCAGCCGTACGCCTGGAGGATTATCTCGAACATCCTGGTGTTGCTGGTGCTCATGGTTGGGTCAGCGATGCCCACGAGCTGCACGGCCGGCAGGGTGCGGGCGTAGACTGGATTGCCCAGGTCCGCCCACCTCGCCGGGGTTGGGAGGTTGTAGCGGGAGAGAATATCCTTGTTCACCGTGAAGCCGAAGCTGCTCACGCTCGCGCCTATCCAGTGGACAAGCCCATCGCTTCCAACCTTGTACGTGGGCGCACCGGCTATGCTCGGCGGGATCTTCTTCATCTCTTGGAGCACGAGGGCGTACTCGGGAACCTTAGATGTGTCTAGAGGCTCTATAAGCCCCTGATCGTCGATGAGGTTGAAGAGCGTTGGCCCGCCACCCCAGGCCACGTCGATGCCCTGACCCTTGGCTGCCGCGTTCTTTATGTACTCCGGCCACTGCTCCGCGTTGACAGGCAGGAAAACGATGTTCACAATGTTGTACCTTTTGGCGACCTCGCTGTTGAGGAACATCCTCCGCGCAACATCCTGTATCGTCTGCTCATGCCTAGTAATCACGTAAAGGGTGACGCCTTGAGATGGGGGTGTGGGCTGGCTTGGCTGTGACGGCTGAGATGGCTGAGATGGCTGGCTGGGCTGGCTTGGTTGCTGAGGTTGGCTTGGTTGTGTCGGCTGGGTTGGCTGTTGCGGCTGAGAGGGCGGAGCTTTAGGGGTAAAAAGCACAAGGGCGATGAGTAAAACTGCGACGGTGGCAACCACCAGGATGGCGAGATTTTTTCTACTCAGCCTGACCACCGTGCTAACTTCAGCAGTGAATTATATACGTTTATCTTTGGGAGAAAAGGAGAGGATAAAAAATGCTTAACTTTTGACTTGAGTTTCAGAAGTCTGGGTTTTCGGCTTCCTGAGGAAAATTAAGGCTAGAGCAACAATGATCAGTAGGGCTTCGACAGCCGAGATGATCAGAAGCGTGTTAACGGTCCCGGACAGCGAATCCAGGGCCGAGGAGAGCTGAGCTACCTTGGAGTTAAGTGAGTCGAGGCTAGACTTCAGAGAGTTTACATTGGAGCTAAGCGACTGGATGCTGGAGGACTGGCTGTTCACCGCCGAGTTGAGGTTGCTGATTGAAGCAGAGAGCTGTTGGAGCGTTTTCTGGTTGGGGAGCTCCGTCACCACGTAGACCCACCACCTGAAGAGGTTCGTCACGAAGGTTGGGCCGTCGAGAGGCACGCCGTAGTACACCGAAGCCCAGGCTGGCTCGTAGTCACCGTATAGCGACTCCCCAGCCACGACGATCAGGACGTTCTTGTCAGTCCAGTACTCGGCCGCGTACATCACGAAGTCGTGGTCGCCCGTGCCCTTACCGTAGGCCATAAGGTCGTACACGTAAGGGGTCGGCGGTGTGTTGTCCCCCATGTAGCTCTTGTGCGCCCACACGAGCCTGAAGAGCCCGGGGAACGTCTCCTTGACCGGGTCGTGATACTTGCCCTGCGCGTCAACCCAGACAACACATCCAGGACCATGCATTAGGACTGGGAGCGTTACGTCCCTCTTGATGAGGTCTGTGCGAAGCAGGGGGTCTGCATCAGGCTCGACGAAGGTAAGCATCCTGTAGTACGCCTTCGCCGTGACGTCGGGGTTGTCGCTGTACACAGCGCCGTGCTCAAGCCTGAGCTTAGTTCCGATCGCTGCTAGGAGGTCGTTGATCTGCTGTATCGTCTTCTGGCCTGGGCCGTAGTCGCTATCGCCCGCGACGTAGAGGACCTTGTTGCCGGAGGCGAGCCAGTTCTTTATCGCAGTCATCTCATCGGGGCTGAAAGCCACTGTCGGCTGCCCGAGGAGGAGGATGTCCACGCCTTTCAACTGAGAGGCGTTGATGGGACCCGTGATCACCTTCCACGTGACGAACGTTATGTTACCCATTATGTAGTTTAGGTACTTGTTGCTCTCGCCGTGACCTAGGTCGACCGCGACGACGACAGGCTGAGCTGTAGCCTTTGGGAGGGAGAAGGCGAGGAGAACCGCGAGCAGTAGCCCGAGTGTTAGGAGTTTTTGCTTCATCAGGGGTTATGATGGCGGGAAAAATAAATAATTTATGTTGTTAAGGGGGTCTCAGCGCCTCTGCTTCAGCTCCCTAATTACGAGAATCACCAGGAGAACTGCCGCGGCGGCGACTAGCGTTACAAGCATCACCGTGGCCGGTTGCGCTACAGGCTGTGGCGACGGCTGGCTGGGTTGTGGCGGCTGTGACGGCTGGGATGGCTGAGATGGCTGGCTGGGCTGGCTTGGTTGCTGAGGTTGGCTTGGTTGTGTCGGCTGGGTTGGTTGGCTTGGTTGCGTCTCCGGGGGTTTCTCGGTTTTCTCGAGTAGAGTGTACTCGGCCGTGGCGAGGTTGCCTGCGTAGTCCACTGCTCGCAGCACGAGCTTAGCGCCCCCCGCTCCAGCAGGGATTGAGCCTGTAACCTTGAACGTCATGCTCCTCACGGGGTCGGCCAGAGTGCTCGGTGAGTAGAGGCTCACGCTCACTGGCTGCTCCGCCCCGTCCACCACGAGCGACGCTAGGAAGTTGGCTACACCCCACCCTTCATCGCTGGCGTCGATGAATGCCTGGAACTGGCCCCCAGGAGCTGGCTTCTCGGGGAATAGCATCTTCATGCTGATTTTCGGCGGCTCGGTATCGAGGGCGTTGGCCAGGGCAACCGCGAGCTTGCCGCCCGGCGGTAGCTTGACCCTGACTGCAACGTAGAGCAGGTCTCCCACGCGCAGCGTGTCCAGTACTTGGAAGCTGGCTCCGCCGCTCGCGTCGAGAAGCTCGGGCGTGAAGTCCCCGGACCACGGCAGGCACCAGACCACAACGTCATCCAGGTCAAGGTACCCGAGCCTGTTCTCGAGCGTCAAGACGTAGGCGTGGGGCCAGAGGTAGAGCGCTGATGGGGTGAACACCTGGTTGGAGACCCCTAAGTCGTTTTTCGGCGGGTATACGCCAATGGGTATGGAGTTCTGTGCCAGCTTCCTGGAGTCGTAGCTGAAGCCGATGAAGGTGGGTGGCTTGACGGGGAATGTTATGTTGCCGCTCTTAAGGTCTATCTCGAAGAGCGCGAGCCCATCGTAGATAGCGCTTCCCATGCCGAGGGTAGTCGTGGTGACGAAGTTCGTGGTCTTGCCGGTCCTCGTGCTCGTGTACTTGACGTAGAGGTCGCGGTGGACGTGCCCCGATAGCACGAGGTTCACGCCGTAGGTTTCGACGAGCCTGAGGAAGAAGCGCGTCGCCTCCATGTTCCCGCTCCAAGAGGAGTATATGGGAGAGTTCGGGTTGCTCTGCGGATCGTATGGAGCGATCACGCTCTGGTCGTCGTACGTCGTCTTGAGCTCACCCTGGTAGTAGAAGACGGGGTGGTGGACCAGGACCACTTTGTAGGGGACGCTGGAGTACTGCTTGAGGACGCCCTCCGCCCACTGGAGCTGGCTCAGCGGCGGGTATCCCTGCTCAAGCGAGTAAAGCCCGACGATGAGGAGCCTATCTCCTATCAGCCTGTACCAGGTTGTGCTCCCGTAGTACTTGGACCACATGTCGGGCGGGGTGTCGTGGTTTCCCGGGATGACAAGGATAGGGAAGCCGTAGAGGAACGCTCTCTCGTAGCTGTAAGCCCAGCGGTACTGGGGCTCGCTGGCGGTGTCGCCTACGTCGCCGGTGTCGATGATCAGGTCGGGTTTCAGCAGGGAGGCGACAAGGTAGCCTGCGATCCTGTTCATGTCGCCCGTTATCACGTCCGGCTGTCCTGCGCCGTAGTGCTGGTCGGTGATCTGGACAACTCTGAGCGTGGTTTTCGAGACGTTTATCACCCACACGCTCCTCGGTAGCTCGAGCTTCCTCTGCCCGACTAGAACGAGGTCGTAGACGCCTGGCTTCGCACTGCTAGGCACGGAAACCGTGACTTTGCCGTTTGAGTAGGTGACGCTGAGCGAGTAGTTCAGGAGGCTCAGCTTACCATCGGTTACCGTGGCGGTGAACATGTAAGCCGCGCTGGGCTGAGCAGCGTCTCCCGTCAGCGTGAACGTGAAGCTGCCGCCCGGAGTCACCGCTGCAGGCTTCCCGAGGCTGATGTCGCTGGAGTACGCGGGCACGGCTAGCGGGGAGAAACCGGGCAGCGCCGGTTGAGCCAGTGCCAGGAGGGAGAAGAGCAGTGTAAAGGCGATAGTAAGTGCAGCAATATGCTCTTTCCTCATCAGGTTAGTACAGCACCTGAAAGTATAATTACTTACCGGTCAGCTCAGCCAGCTTCTCAAGCGCGAGCCTCGACACGGAGACGGAGTAGCCGAAGCCGCTGACCCAGACAGGCAGGACACCGGCCTCAAGCAGCCCCGCCGCGTAGTCCAGCGTCACCGGAGAGTAGTACACCTTGACCCGCGGGAAGGCATCGAGGAGAGCGCTCGAAAGGCTAGAGAGGATGTTACGGCTCAGAGACTCCTTCTGGACCTCCTTGAGCATGCCGGCCTCAGCCGCTCGAAGCCTCTGCGTCCACACGTCGGCCACGTGGCCGCCGTACAGCTCCCCGGGAGAGCTCAAGTAGGATGCCAGACCAGCCACGACGATTTTAACCTCGCCGCTCGGCGAGACTGAGGCGACTTCCCCGCAGTCGTTGGTGTATCGCCTCAAGCAGACCGAGAAGCCCCCCGAGGGGTTGAGGACGCCTATAACCCTGAAGAACGTCTTCCTGCCGGCGTAGTGGACCACGACGCTTCTAGGTCCGGTTTTCGCTGGCTCGATAGGGAGGCCCAGAAGCGCAGCCCTCATCAAGGCCTCGAAGGCTATCTCGCCTAAAGCCCTGCCGGCAATCCTCTCAGCCTCCTCGGTGAAGACTCTCTCGTACTGAGTCGTCATGATACCACCAACTACAGCCTGATTCTCTCCCAGGGGGGTTCAACAGCGTCAAGACGGTCGTGAGTTATAGGCTTTACCAGCTCGCGGACGTAGTCAGGCATGAGCGGCATGTACTGCTGGTAGCGGTAGTCCCCCAGCACGATCACCGCCTGGTCTCTTGGGCTCCTGAGCGCCCTCCCGAGGGCCTGAGCCGCCCTCCTCAAGGCGGGGTAAACGTAGGCGTACAAGCGGCCCTTCTCCTCGCCGTATAGCCTCTGGTAGTACTCTATGTAGAGCCTTGTCTTGGTCGTCGGCTTCTCGAAAGGTATGCCGACGAGGAACACGCACATCAGCTCCTCACCCGGGTAGTCGGCGCCCTCCGCGAACCTACCCCCCATGGGCGCGACCAGCAACCCGCTCCCGCTCTGGGCGAGGGACTTGAACTTCTGGAGAGTTTCCCCAGCCTCTAGCCCGCTCATGTCGCGCCGCTCGACGAAGACGGTGTACCCAAGGCTCCGAGCGGCCTCAAGGAGCCCGCTGGCCATCAGCTTGGCCTGGATGCGGTAGCTGGCGGTGAAAACAGCGGTGTTGCGCCTGACCCTGCGGAGTGTCCGAGCGATCGCGTCCACGTACTTTCCAGCCATCTCGTCGCTGAGCTCCTCCCCCCGCGTCGTGAGGTCTTTGACGAGGTACACGGATGCGTTGGTCTCGTCGTAGGGGCTTGGAACAGTTACCGGGTAGTAGTCTCTCACGCCCACCGTCTCGGCGAACGCCTCGATGGGTGCAAGGGTCCCCGACATGAATATGACCCTCTTGAAGGACCTCCACACCCTCGAGAGAACTTCGCCTGCGCGCATGTCCCATATGTTGAGGTAAAGCCTACCGTTGCTCCTCTCGACAATCAAGGCTATGCCGTCAACCCCCCTCGCCTCAACCGCGGCCTTAAAGAAGCTCGCGAAGTGGTAGAGGCTCGACTGAGGCCTCTTCCCCTCTTTGAACCTCCTCTCGCGAATAGCCTCGCCCGTCTTCAAGGCGTCCTCCAGCCTCTTCTCGAAGTCGGCGGGGAGGAGATCCTCGGGGTCAAACACCTCGCTCTCCTCCTCCTGCAGGCTCGAGTACTTCTCCTTAACCCTGCTTCGAGTGTAGTCGACGAGCGCGGCGCTGTCCTCGTCACCCGCCTCGAGCGCCTCGCTGTAGGCCCTGTCCATAGTCCCCTCGGTTATCGTGTCCCCTCCCAGGTTGAGGTTCTGGAGGTTGTGCGCCTCGTCCACTACGAGTATCGACTCCTTGAAGGGGAACTCCGTCCTGATGCTCCAGCTCAGACCCTCGTCCACGACGTAGTTGTAGCTGAGGGCCACGACGTCGGCCAGCTTCAGCAGCTCGCGCTGGAGGAAGTAGGGGCAAACGCCCATCCTGCTCGCCTCCTCGAATATGTACGTGTACGTCAGCGCCCCCACGTCGACGAACCTCTGCAGGTCAACTCCCTCGCGGAGCCGCCTGTAGTAGGGGCACCTGCTCCTCTCCCTGCTGCAGATGTAGGACACGTCGCTGTAGTCAAGGTTCTCGCCGAACCTCCGGGCGAGGAGGCACATGTCCCTCTTCCCGCGGAGGCTCAGTGCGACGAGCCTGACGCCGCTCTTCTCCCTGAAGACCCTGAACTCCTCCACGGGCCTGTCAGTTTCGCTCCCGGTTCTGACAGCCCACACCACCCTGCCTCCCCGCTCGAGGAAGGGGAGTAGGGCGTAGATCACTACGGGCGTCTTCCCGAAACCCGTGGGGGCCTCGAGGATGACGTTGCGCCTCTTCACCTGCTCCGAAATAATCTTAGCTACCTCCAGCTGGTGCGGCCTCGGCCTGTACGGAAACCTCGCCTCCATCCCGAACAGCTCGTAAATTCGTGTAAAGGTTGGTTAAAAGCCCATTCCTGGGCTTTGCGTTGGCGGATCAGGGCTTGAGCTTAGATGCCGCGTGGCCTAGTACTGCCCGAGCTCCCCAGTCCTTTTGAGCCTCCGCTCGATGGCGTAGATCGAAGCCAGCCCTGCGGCAACTAGCGCCGCCGTAAGCGCAAGGAGCAGCGCCCACTCGAGCTCGACGGGCAGCAGGGTTGGCGTGCGGAGGGCGTGGTACCTCAAGAGCTCTGATAGGTACGTGAAGGGTATTGCCAGCGAAACCAGCTGGAGCTCTCTAGGCAGGCTTGAGACCGGGAAGAAGACCCCGCTGAGTCCCAGTATCACGAACTGCAGGATGTTGTTCAGGGGGCCGACGTTCTTGTACTTGAGCACTAGTGCCCCGTAGATGAGGCCGAAGCCCATAGAGGTGAAGAGCCCGACCAGCAGGACCGCGGCGACCGGGAGGACATCGTGCAGTATCACGCTTGTGCCGAAGAGAAGCACGAAGAAGAAGTAGGTGTAGGCTAGCGTTAGCCCTAGGCCCACGATCCTCGAGAACAGGTTCCTCGAGAAGAGGACGGCGCGGTTGGCGTTGGTGAGGAGGATGAACTCGAGCGTTCCGGTCTGCTGCTCCCGCCTTATAGCCATCCCGAAGCTCCATAAGCCGGCCGAGACAACGTCCCATAGGATCATTGCCCAGAAGAACATGTTGAGGACCTTAGGGTCGCTCCACTCCTCTCTGGGGAGGAACATGAGTATTGGGAAGAGTAGGAGGACGAGCCACGCGGGCGTCGTTATGATGTCGGAGACTAGCCACGCAGGGTACCTGAAGTAAGTTTTTAGAGCAACTTTGGCGGTCCAGGAGATCTCGAGCGCCAGCGCTCTTATGCCTCTCACGAACCTAGTACTTCGATAGCTCGCCCCTCCTCCTCGCCTCATCCTCCCACCTCGTGTAGGTGAGCCGGCCAAGGTAAAGGTAAGCTAAGCCTAGCGAGACCATGATCCCTACTCTTTCGGCCAGATTCAGGCTCGAGGAGCCGCCGGCGACTATGCCTCTCAAAACCTGCGTGGCGTGCGTCGTGGGGAGCAGCGCGGAGACCGCTTGAACCACCCGCGGGAACACCTCCAGGGGGTAGTAGTAGCCCGAAAGCATGGCGATGAAGGCGTTAACTGTGCTGGCCACAGCCCACACTTCCTTGAACCTGACCGTGAGGGCTGCAACCACGAGCCCCAGCCCCGCTAGGGGAAGGAGGCCCAGGAGAAGGACGAGCGCCGACTCGACCCACTCCACGGGGCTGAGAAGGGATCCTTGTAGCGCAACGACGACGGTCAAATCGATCGTGAACACCAGGAGCATGAGAATAGACTGGGCAACAGCATGCAGCAACCACACCACCACGGTGCTATTGGGGGTCAGGTAGTGGAGCTCGAAGGTTCCGATGAGCTGCTCTTCTCGTATCACGCTGGACGTGTTCTCAACCATCACCATGCTCGCGATCATCAACACCCCTCCGAGAGTCATGTACAGGATGGGGTTCTGAACCCCGGTGTTCGAGGCAAAGTTCGCCGTAGCTGATGGGCCGGCGACCGCGTAGCCGATCCCCACGAAGAGGCCTGACATCATGAAGGGCAATGCCAGGACCATGAACAGGCTACCAACGTACCTTGTCAGGAGCTTGGCCTCCTTGGTTAATATGCCCCTGAAAACCCGCAGAATACCATTACTGTTCTTCGCCGCCAAGCCTCTCACCCGTGTAGTAGACGAAAACGTCCTCAAGCGTGGGCTCCACGGTCCTAACGCTCAGGATCTTCAAGTCTGTCCTAAGCAGGGTGCTTAGAACATCCTTCAGGACGTGCCCACCGTCGAAGATCACCCTGATGCTTGCCCTTCCCGATGACGGGTCGACAACTTGAGACGCGTAGTTCAGTACGCCGTCCACGCTCTTGAGGGCAGGCACCTGTCCATCGTCATGCAGCCCGAGAACCTCAACCTCGACGACGTTGTGGTTCGATATGCTTCTCTTGAGCTCCGAAGGGTTGCCTACGGCTATTATCCTCCCCTTGTTTATGATCGCCACTCTGTCCGACAGCACGTCAGCCTCGAACATGTTGTGCGTAGTGAGGAGAATGGTCTTCCCTTGCTTCTTCAGCTCCGTGACGACCTCCCGGACCTTCCTTGCCGAGTTGGGGTCGAGGCCTATCGTCGGCTCGTCAAGGAAGAGTATCGGGGGGTCGTGCAGCAGAGCCCGAGCTATGTTTAGCTTAGACTTCATGCCGGTGCTGTACTCCTCCACCAGCCTGTCGGCATCCTCCTCCAGGCCAAGCAGGGACAAAAGCTCGTCGACTCTGTCCTTCGCCCAGCCTGGGTCCAAGTGGTAGAGGCTCGCGAAGTACAGTAGGTTCTCCCTCCCGCTGAGCTTCCAGTAGAAGCCACGGTCGCTGTAGAGGCTCACGCCTATGCTTTCCCGAACTCTTCTCGCCTCCCTGACGACGTGGTACCCGTTCACCCAAGCCTCGCCGGCGTCGGGTAAAAGTAGCGTGCTCAGGATCTTTATTGTGGTCGTCTTGCCAGCTCCGTTTGGTCCGAGAAGCCCGAAGATCTCACCTCTTCTAATCTCGAACGAGACCCCGCTGAGCGCCTCGACTGTTCTCTTCCTCCCGCGGAAGATCGCTGAGCCCTCGCGCGTGGTGAACCTCTTAACTAAGCCCCTGGCTTCCACAGCGTGCATCGAGGACCACCTGTATATGTAACTCCCATCTTATATATCTTTTGACTATTACAGATTGTAGCCATGCCAAACCCATTTAACACCCCCTGCAGGTTATCGGTTACTGATATAAATGCACGTGTTCATGGCGCGCTTCGCGAAAAACCCGCTCCGAGTGCTGGTACTGACGCTGCTGAGAAACAAGCCGATGAGCGGCATCGAGATCATAAGCCAGGTAGAGGCCATAACAGGGGGGCTTTGGAGGCCGTCTCCCGGCGCGGTCTACCCCCTGCTCCACGAGCTCGAGCGCGAGGGGCTGGTGAAGCACACAGAGGTAGGGGGGCAGAAGGTTTACAGCCTCACCGACAAGGGGCTCGTCGAAGTGGAGGAGTGCGGCTTAGGCCTGAAGCCGGCCTCTATCGAAGACGTGCTACAGGTGATGGAGGGGTACGTGGATTTCCTGAGAGACTTCTCCGCACGCACAGCCCTCAGTAGCGAGCTAAAATCCAGGATCTCGAGGATCGCTAAGGAGCTCGATGAAATAGCAGGCCGCAACGCGTACACCGGAAATACATAAAGCTTATTAACTGCGAAGGCTTGTATCGGTGACCGATATGAGGGAAAAAACCCTAGCTGTACTGTCCGCTATTCTGATACTCGTAGCCATCGCCGCATCAGCTCCCCCGATCCAGCCCTCAACCGCGAGCACGAGGGGAGGCACCGTTTACGTATTCAACGTAGAGTCCATCAGCGTGACTGGCGGCTCCGGCACCACGCGGACTGTGACCGTAACGCTCTCGTACTTCGGGAAGTACACGCTGCTAGCCTCCTCCATTGCGCTGCAGCCTCAGTGCAACGCGAGCGTCCTCTCGGAGCAACCCGTCCAGCTGGGCTCCTGGAGGCCCGGCACAGCAAAGGTCGCCACCTTCACGCTTGACGGCGCCCGCGCCCCTGCAGTCTGCCCCGTGAAGCTGCTTATCACGTGGGAGGACAGCTGGGACGACGCTAGCAGCATGAACACTCAGGCAAGCGGGTCCACGAGCCTCGACGCGTCGATCACGGCCTGCTGGTCCGAGGATCTGCGCGTGAGCCTGATGCCCCAGATGGTTTACATGAACTCGATCAACGGAGTGCTCCTCGACGTGGTGAATAACGGCTCCTCAACCCTGAGGAAGGTCTCGGTCACCGTCACTGGTCAGGGGGTCACGATCCTGAACGCCTCCGTCCCCCTAACCTACCAGCTTCAGGAGCTTCCAGCCGGCGCGCACTTCACCGCCCCGCTGAGCGTTGTACCCCAGTCCAGCTTCCCAACGGTGACGGTCACGCTATCCTACGTCGACTGCACCGGCAACGCTAAGACAACGGCTTACAGCATACCACTGTACGCGAGCCAGGGCCAAAGCATCCTTGTGGTGCCCTCTCCGTCAAGCGTCCTCGCCGGCTCGAGAAGCAACGTCACGCTCAACGTCATCAACCTCGGGAGCGTCGAGGCGAGCAACCTCCAGGTGATCCTAAGCCTCCAGGGCAGCCCGCTCGCAATTGACCCGGTGATGGCTAACCTGGGGAGTCTGAAGCCAGGGGAGACGAAGTCATTCACCGTCCGCGTGGACGTACCAAGCACCGCTTCGGCGAGCGTCCCTGTAACCTACCAGGCGGTCTACTACACGCCCGGCGGAGGGCTGACCTTCACCCAGGGCTCCTTCACGCTCTTCATCCTCCAGCGCTCAAGCCTCTCGATCACCTCGATCGAGGTCGTGCCTCAGAGGGCTGAGGTAGGCACCAACGTGGTGTTCGCGCTCAGCATAATCAACGACGGCACGTACCCTGTCTACGCGGTCAACGTCACCGCTTACCCGCCAGAGGGCCTAGCCTCAGCCAGGTCCCTGTACACCTTCCTCGGCCAGCTGAACCCCCAGGTTCTGACGAGCGTGCCATTCACCTTCAGGGCGGTGAAGGAGGGTAGCTACGAGGTGAGGTTCAGGGTCACGTACCGCGACGCTTACGGCAAAACAGCCTACGTGGAGAGGACGGCTGTCGTCGAGGTCGTCCCAGCTTCCTCAGCCCCGTCAAGCAGCAGCTCGCAGCACTCGTCCTCCAACGGCTACTTGGCGCTTCTGGTCGTAGCTGTCGTTGCGGTTGCGGGGCTCTACCTCTACTGGAGAAGACAGCGGAGGGGTGCGGCTGGTTGAAGGCATCAGACTACTTCTACCTGGCCTTCACCAGCATTAAGGAAAAGCGGGGCAGGGCTTTGGGAGCAATCATAGGAGTCATGATAGCCGTCGTGGCCCTCAGCGCGGCGCTCGGCATAGGCGAAAGCTTCCAGAAGAGCTTCGTGGAGCAACTGCAGAGGACTATAGCGGCCAACAGCATCATCGTGACGGGGGGCTACGCAGGCGGCTTCACGGACGCCGACATAGCCTACTTCAAGAGAATACCGGGGGTGAAGGATGCATTCGGTATAGCCATGACGACGGGAACAGTGTACGCTTCCGGTGGAGAGCAGTCCGTCACAATAGTGGCGATAGACCCGCAGCACCTCCCCATCTACCTAGGCGTGTCGGATATGTCCCAGGTGGTGGAGGAGGGCTCTCTGGAGCCCAACGGGCTCGGCGTACTCGTCTCGAACAACCTCTGGAGAGACCCCAACACAGGTCAGAAGCTGCTCGACGTCGGCTCTTCCCTCGTGGTACGGCTCCGCTCCAAGGACGCCCAGCTGGTAGTGGTGGGCCTCATGAAGCAGGCCTCGACGATAATGGGCGGCCCAACAGGATCTTATTACATTTACATGGATCCCAGTGCGTACTTCAGCTACGTCTCGAACACTAGGAACTACGGTGGCGTCATAATACTCGTCTCAGACCTGAATAGGCTCAACGAAATAACCAGCGAGGTCAAGGCGGTTGCGCCGCCGGGGTCGAACATAATATCCGCGGCCGCGATGGTCAGCCAGTTCACAGCGCTGGTCGGGGCGCTCCAGACGTTCATAGCCCTTATATCCGCGGTCGGCATGGGGGTCACGGCCCTCTGGATATTCGACAGCACCACGATAAGCGTCGTGCAGAGGACTAAGGAGATAGGCATACTAAAAGCCCTGGGGTACACCAGCAACGATGTCCTGCTGATATTCCTCCTCGAGGCCGTCATCGTGTCGGCTATAGGCATAGCCGGCGGCCTCGCCCTCGCCGCCATAGCCTCGCTCCTAGTTAAGATACCGATGTTCACCTTCGAGCTGAGGCTGACCCTCTCCCCCAACGTACTGGCGACATCGTCCCTATTACCGCTTGCGATGAACGCCCTAGCCGCGTACATACCGTCTAGGAGAGGGGCTGCGCTTCGACCGGTGGAGGCGCTCAGGTATGAGTGACATCATAAGGCTCGAGAACGTCTGGAAGATCTACGATGGCTCAACAGGCCAGGTCATCGCCGTAAAAGATGTCACGATGAGCGTGAAGCAGGGCGAGTTCTTCGCGATAATCGGGCCCAGCGGGAGCGGCAAGACGACGACCCTTCACCTAATCGGGGGCCTTGACCGGCCGACGCAGGGCAGGATCACCGTTGCCGGGGTCGACATAACGTCGCTGAGGAGCGACGAGGAGCTGAGCAGGTACAGGAACGAGACCGTCGGCTTCGTGTTCCAGCTCTTCTACCTAATCCCGAGGCTCAGAGTCGTGGAGAACGTCGAGCTACCTCTCATAAAGAAGGGCATCCCGAGAGAAGTGAGGAGGAGGATGGCCCTAGAGGCCCTGAGGATGGTGGGCCTTGAGGGCGTCGAGTGCAAGTTCCCGAATCAGCTGAGTGGGGGTGAGCAGCAGAGGGTGGCGATAGCCAGGGCCATCGTCTCCAAGCCAAAGATCCTGCTGGCGGACGAGCCCACGGGCAACCTCGACGCCACGAACTCCCAGATGGTGATGGACCTCTTTAAGAAGCTGAACAGGGAGCAGGGCATAACCATCGTCATGGTGACCCACAACCTCGAGCTCATCTGGAACTGCAACAGGGTGGCGAGGATGCACAGCGGCTCGCTGGTAGACATCTACACTCCTGACAGGTACGATGAGCTCATCGCGAGCTTCGTGAAGAAGGGCTAGGCTAGAAACCTCTCAAGCCCCCAGCCCCTGCTGGACTCGAGGTCGGCTCTTATCTTTTCCACGAGGTCCTCCCACCTCATGCTCCCCTCGATGGCCCACCGGGCTATGAGGGGGGTGTACGGCTTCAGGAATGCGAGGAACCTGGGCCATGTGAAGCCCAGCCTCCGCAGCTCGCTACCCCAACTACCCCAAAGGTGCCTGGCGAAGAGGTTGCCGCTCCACACGGCGACGCCCGCGGCGCGGGGACCGAGATCCCGGGAAAGCGCCTTGAACAGCTCGTTGATACGGGTTTTAACCTCTACGGGCTCGGGTGGAGTCTCCAGTGGCAAACCCAACACTCCATTTTAGCTAAACCGCGCTCGTGAAATAAGTATTTTTCACGTAAACCTCCAGCAGCTCGGTTAAAGAAAGCTTGAGGGAGAACCGCGCGCAACCCGGATCAAGCCTTAAACCGCGGCAATACCCCCGGTTTCACGCTCTTAATTTACGGGTTTTTGCACGATTTAAATCCCGCTGGAAGGCGAGCCCCTTAAGCCTCTCTTTCTCCTTGGGACTCAGCGGGTTTGACATGACTAGATTGATGACCCTATTGGCTTCCCGTATAAGTAGGCGGGCGGACTGAGGCCTCAGAACACTCTCTGAAGCTAAGTACTCGATGAAGAACTCCTGTGGATCGTGAACGCTACCCCCAGCCTGCCTATCTTCGCTTTCACGCCCTCGACTGCGTCCTCGATTCTTTCGAGTCTGTGATCTATTTCCCGAAGCCTATATTTAATGCTCTCGAACCCCCAGCCAGTACGCCAAGCCCACAATTGTCGCTAAGCACCCAATACCTCCATAGCCGAAAGCAGCGCATGGACGTCTACCATCTCGTCTCTGTCTCTTCAAACGAAGTGCACGTCTTGGTGGAGCGGAATCAGTGTTTTCACGATGCCTGAGCCCCCTACTTCAACCCGAGCTCGCGTGCAATGTCATCCGCGACGCCGCCGCCCCCGAACCGGGCCCAAACCGCGCATGTCCCCTCCAGCGAAACCATGCAGGGCCCGTAGGGCTTCTCGGGGGTGCACTTCTTCAGGAACATGGGGCAGTCCGTTGGCTTCGCCTTGCCCAGGGTGACCTCGGCGCACCGGCAGCCCGGTGGGGTGTCCTTCCTCCAGTCCTCCGGCTTCAGCTCCGGGATGCCGAACTGCTTGAAGGCGTCCAGGCTCGAGAAGGCTTCCCTGAGCCTCAGGCCGCTGAGCGGCAGGAAGCCTATCCCGCGCCACGCGTCGTCGACGGCGTAGAAGGCCTTGTGGATCATGGCCTGGGCCTTGAGGTCCCCGGCCCACGTCACAGCGCGGGTGTACTCGATCCTCACCCTGGCCTCCCGCCTGGCGAGCTGGCTGAGAATCTCCGCTATCGACGCGAGGACGTCAATGGGCTCGAACCCCGAGACGACGACAGGGATCGAGTAGTTCTCGGCGACGGGCTCCCAGGCCTTTGCACCGGTTATGGTGGAGACGTGCCCGGGGGCGATGACGCCCATGACGGGCGGCTCTGGCGGCTTCTCGCGCAGGATGTCGAGCGAGTAGAACATCGCCGGCGGCGTGAGCTTGACGAGGCTCAGCAGCTTGAGGTTCTCGGGTACGTGCCCGCTGAGCACCGCCTGAGCGTAGCCCGGGGCGACAGTCTCGAAGCCTATCCCGAGGAACAGGGAGTCCTTGCCGTGCCTCCTCGCGTCCCTGACGGCATCGGGCAGGCCGGTCACCATCTTGACGTCCGCCCCCCTGCTTCTCGCCTCTTCCAGGGAGTAGAAGCCCCGCACCTCGTTGATCGTCCTCAGCTTGAACGTGTCCCCGTACGTGTACACCCTCACGCCGTCCAGCGCGAGCCTGATAGCCTCCTCGATGTACCTCGATGGCGTGACGCAGACGGGGCACCCGGGCCCCGCGACCAGCTCAAGCCCGTCGGGCATGAGGCTCCGTAGCCCGAAGTGCACTATGGTCCACTCGTGGGTGCCGCAGAAGTCCATGATCTTCAACCTGTCGACCCCGAGGACCCTCGTGGCCTCGCGGAAGCGCGAGTGGATGACGTCAACAAGCTTCCTGGCCAGCTGCTCGTTCCTCCTAAAAGCCTCCTCGATCAGCTGGGTCCTGGCTATGAGCTCAGCGGTGCTCGTTGCAGAGTCCACGGTGTCGTAGCTCGCTTATCGTGATTTATCATTTCCGCCGGTCAAGCTTTTAATAGGCGCCCGGCGCTCACATCGAGATGAACCCTAGAGCAGTTGTAACCGCCTGTCCGAGGGACTGCTACGACACCTGCTTCATAGAGGTCGATACCCGAACCCTGGAAGCGAGGGCCAGCCCCCTCAACCCCGTCACCCAGGGCTTCCTGTGCCCGCGCGGGAGGGCGGACAAGGCTAGAGTCCTCTCGGAGGAGAGGGTTCTGTACCCGCACGTCAGGGCCAGCGGCAAGGGTTCGGGGTTCGTGCGCGCCTCGTGGGACGAGGCCCTCGATCTCGTCGCCTCGAGGCTGAGGCGGGTGCTGGAGGAGCACGGGCCCGAGAGCGTTCTGCACGTCGAGTACGCGGGGAACATGGGGCTTCTGACGTGGTACTACCCGCAGAGGCTCTGGAACAGGATCGGAGCCGCTAGAACGGACTACAGCATCTGCAGCAGGAGCGGGCACGAGGCGCTGTCGCTCCACTACGGGCTGAGCTACGGCAGGCCCCCAGAGGACATGCAGGGCTCAAGGCTCCTCGTTTTCTGGGGCTTCAACGCCGCGGTGAGCGCGGTCCACCTGTGGCAGCTGGCGCTCAAGGCAAGGTCCTCCGGGGCGCTCATCGCAACCGTCGACCCGCGCAGGAGCGAGACGGCCAAGAGGAGCGACCTGTTCGTCCAGGTGAAGCCCGGGACCGACGTCGCCCTCGCGTACGGCGTAGCAAGGGAGATCATAGAGATGGGGCTCGTCGACGAGGTGTTCGTGGCGAGGTACACTTACGGCTTCGAGGAGTTCAAGGAGGAGGCCTTGAGGTGGACCCCGGAGCGCGTCGAGAGCATTACAGGCGTTCCCCCGAGCACTGTGAGAAAGCTGGCGGAGTCCTACGGCGCGCTCAAGCCGAGCGTAACGCTCATCGGGTTTGGTGTGCAGAAGAGCAGGCAGGGCGCCGAGGTCGTGAGGGCCGTCTCGCTGATTCCCGCCCTAGTGGGCGTCCACAGGGGGTTCTACTACTCGAACAGCAGGGGCTTCTACGTCAACTACAGCGCTCTTACGCTGGAGGACACCTACAGGCCCTCGAGGGTCGTCAGCCAGGTGGCCCTCGCGGACCTCGTTGAGAGAGGCGAGTTCAAGTTCATCTTCATCTACAACTCCAACCCCGCCCTAACGCTCCCCAGGTCTGACAAGCTGGCCAGGGGCTTCTCGAGGGAGGACGTCTTCCTGGTGGTGCACGACACCCACTGGACCGAGACGGCTAGGATGGCGGACGTGGTGCTACCGGCCCCCACATTCTACGAGAAGGACGACGTCGTCATACCCTACAGCCACCGCTACGTCGTCTTCTCCAGGAGGGCGCTGGAGCCCCTAGGGGAGTCGCGTGACGAGGTCTGGCTCACCTGCGCCCTCGCCGAGAGGCTCGGCCTCCCCGAGGTCTGCGCAGACCCCATCCAGGCGCTAAGGTCGGCCCTAGAGGGAGCCCTGGAGGGGAGCTTCGAGGACCTCCTGAGCGGGAGAGTGTTGAGGCTCAGGTACCGCCCCCTAGACGAGTACCAGACCCCCAGCGGGAGAATAGAGCTCTACTCAACGGCCGCCGCACAGCGGGGGCTGAGCCCCCTCCCGGTGCAGGCTGAGGCGGGAGGCGAGGGCTTCGTGCTCCTGAACACCGCTCTTCCCCTCTACACCCACACGCAGTTCCGGGACGTCTATGGGGAGATCCCCCCGGTCGTGCACGTAAACCCTGAGGACGCTCGGAGCCTGGGGTTGGCTGAAGGCGAGGTCGTCGAGGTGTTCAACGAGAACGGGGTCGTCGAGCTGAGGGTGCACGTCACGAGCGACGTGCCGAGGGGCGTCCTCTGGTCCCCCCGCGAGCTCGTAGGCCTGAACGGGAACCCCCAGAACGTCCTCGTTAGCGCGGAGACTCAGCCAATCGGAGGAGGCCCCGTCTTCAACTCGACGACGGTGATAATCAGGAAAAAGGAGTTAGCTACTTCTCCCCTGAGAGCTCCCTAACCTCCTCCTCGCCCGCCTCCAGCTCCTTAACCTGCTCGGGATCGATTCTCTTGAGGAGGGAAAGGAACTCGCCCACGTGCGTCTTCTCCTCCTTCGCCACGTCCATGAAAACCTTCCGGACGAGAGGGTCGTCTGACGCGCTGGCAAGCTGGACGTACAGGTTGATCGCGTCCAGCTCCGCTATAATGGCGAGCCTCAAGGCCTGCGCGATCTCCTCCCGGGAGAAACGCCTCCCAGGGGGGACTTCAAGCGGGTTCTTCGACAGCATATGCAACCTAGCGCGCCGCACCTATTTATCATTTTTCACCCGAAGATTGGCACATACCTAACACCGCTGCGAAGAACCTCCCCCACTATCATCCTCGTGGACCTAGCCACGTCACCCCTCCCAGTAACCTCAGCTGCGTCAAACCACCCCACGTCGACAGCGTCGCCACCTGGCCTCAGCTCCCCCGAGAGCCGCGAAGAGTCGAACACAACAGCCACGAGAACATAGTGGAACCTAACACCCCCGTTCTCCCTCACAATGATATCAGCCACCCCAGCCACACCCAGCACCGGCGCAGACAACCCCGTCTCCTCGAAGAGCTCCCTTGACGCGGCCTCTGCCACACCCTCACCAGCCTCCACAGCCCCACCCGGCAGAGCCCAGAGCCCGGCACCCGGCTGACCACCCCTCTTAACGAGCAAAACCCTCCCGTCGCGTACCACAAGCGCGCTCACACCGGCGATAGCATAAGCAGGAAACTCACGCCCAGACATCGAAAAACCCAACAAAAAAACTAAAATAAAAAGCAAGCGCTTTAACGAATCGAAGAGGGCGCAAGCCTCCTCCCCTCCGCCTGGCAAAGCAAAGCCAACATTCTCAATCCCGGTTTAGCCAGATCAAATTCTTTCATTTTAAGAACATTATTCTGAAAGCAGGTTTCCGGGAAAAATAAAAACGCGAAGAGAATCTTGCTGTAAAATGGAACTCAAATCAAGCACTTAATGATACAAAGTAAAAAGATTTTTCCCCGTGAACCACGCACATGCAGCTCGATAACCATGAAACCATGGCTCAGAATATTCCTCGAGCAGCTCAAAACCCCAGCCGTACTCGCGATCCTGATCTTACTCGCCCTGGCGGCTGCAACAGGCATCGCCGATTCGGCAAAGAACAGCCCGTTTCCGACTCCGAAGTGAAGTTTTAAATACTGGTTTTTTCCCTTTGTTTTTTGGCTGAGGGGAATGGTTGTTAGGGTTGACGTTAAGAGGCTACTTTACGCGCTCCCCTATTCGAGGACTCTGCGCGAGCTAGCCAGGAACGCAAAGGTCTCGCACACCGCTGTCAGGCGCGTTGTAAAAGAGCTCTCGAAGGAGGGTGAGTTCCGCGTCGTAACGGATGATAATTTCTACAACCTCACGAGGATCGTGGCTTTCGTAGACAAGGTACCCGAGAGGCTGCCATTCGGCACCACAGGCGTTAGGACTCTAACCTCACTCGAGGGCAGGAAAGTCCTAGTCATGGCCTACCTCCCCAGGCCCCTAGCTGAGGACTACATCAAGAGCCTCTCCGAGGAGGCCCACGTCCTAGACTGGTTCGCCTCAACAGACTACGTCGCCTGGCTGCTGCACCCCGAGCTAGAATCCATAGCGCCAAAGGATTTCGACAGCCTTGTTGACAGGGCACACGAGCTCATACCCCCAAGGACCAACCTCAGGCCCCTCCCAGTCCTCGACCAGATCGACCTAGTGCTGCTCTGGGGGAAGCTCCTCCTAGGCCCCTTCGCGAGGCCCACCGAGATATTCAACCGCCTACTCGCTGAGGGCGAGAGGGTTGAGGCGCCGTCGAAGCAGGTGCTCAGCTACCACTACCGCGTCCACATCCAGCCGGGCTGGAGGTACAACACCTACTTCAAGTACACCAGCCAGGAGGAGCTACCCTTTACCGCGTACTACATGAAAGGCAAAGAAGCAGAGAAAGTAGCCAGGGCGCTGGCACTACTACCTAGGCTAGGGATGTCTATCATCGGCCAGGGCAAGGCGCTCTACCTAGGCCAGCCGCTCTGCGCATACCACCCACTCCTCGTCGAAATACCACAGACCTACGTCGTAGAGCCACTAACAATGTACATGAAACTAAACCTGTATACTCGTGTGCCCGAGCTCTGGAGGCTGCTAGACCCAGAGACCAAGCGCTGGCGCTGGGTAGAGCAGAAGATCGAGCTTAAGCTTCAGCAATAAGGGCCTTTTTCTCCTCTCTTTTCTCCAAGACGACGTAGACTTGGCCCTTCCTCCTCATTACCTTGGCGTTGAGCCTTTTAGCCAGCGCGTGCTCGACCTGCTGTAGAATAGCTGCGACACCATCCAGTTAGGCGGCTTGCACCTGTGCGCTGAGCCCGTATGGTCGGGAACTCCAGGGTGCCTTTCACGTACGAGGTGTAGGCGTACCTGACCAGGGTCCTTAGCTTCAGGGTCAGCGTCCTGGACTTCGCGCCCGCTAGGAGCTGCGAGGCTACGAGCTCCACCTGCTTCAGCATGATCTGCCTCTCGTCGAGCATTATGAGATAATGTAAACTTGGACTCTTATAAATGTTTCCGTTAAAAAGCTTAGAACTTCAGAAAAGAATATGTAAGCCTGTTTACATTGTTCCCTGTATGCCGGATTGCTCGGAGTTCCTCCTCTCGAGGAGGAGCGTTCGGAAATTCACGGGCGAGCCTGTCCCCGAAGAGCTCGTCCGCAGAGCCCTCGAGCTCGCGCGCTTCGCGCCCAGCGCCCACAACCGGCAGCCCTGGAGGTTCTACGTCGTCCGCGACAAGTCCAAGCTGGAGCATCTCGCGAGGATACACAGGTGGTCTAAGCCCATCGAGGGGGCCCAGCTGGCCATCGCGGTTTTCTCGGACTCATCAGCCTCCCCCGACTCCCACCTTGTCGACGGCTCCATCGCGGCAACGTACCTCTGGCTGGCCCTCCACTGCGTCGGGCTGACAACCGTGTGGATATACACCCTCAACGCGGTCGAGGAGATACGCAGGATCCTGGGCGCCCCCAGCAACCTCTACCCGATAGCTATCTTCCCCGTCGGCTTCCCCGCTGAATCGCCCCCGCCGAGGCCGAGGAAGCCGCTAGAGGAGCTGGTTGTGAACGTGTAGCCCCAAGCTCCAGGCCCCAGCTCTCCTTCAGGAGCAGCGGGAACTTCTCCACGAGCGAGCCGCACCTCGCGACGACGTCCATGGTCACGGAGGCGGCCCTCGGGCAACGGGGGTCCGCATGCACCCACGTGCCCGGCGAGTAGACCAGGGGGTAGAGCCTGCAGGCAAGGGGCCTGTCCTCGTACACCCTGCACCTACCGGTCGCCTCCTCGAGGAACACGCAGGCGCCGTTAACCCTCTTGAGGACCGGCACTCCCTCAACCCACTCCACGTAGCCCTCGACGTCGCCCAGCATCGCCTTTAGCCTCTCGTAGTCCTCTCTCAGGAGGGGCACCACCGCGTTCCGGCAGCACTTGGCGCAGAACGCTCCGCCCGCTCTGCAGTCAACCCTGACCTCGCAGTCGAGGCCGGGCATACTTTACAGGGAGAGCCCCGTGACGCTCTTCACCAGCTCCCCGAAGAAGTACCCTATGGTCACCACCAGGAATATGACGCCCACGTTCTCGAGGTAGTCCCTGGCGAAGGCCCTCTCCATGATCACAGAGCTGTAGAAGGAGAAGAAAGCCAGGATCAAGAAGGCCAGGAGCAGGGACGCTGCGAGGGCGGATACGATTGGTAGTCCCAGGAGGAACGGCGCCGTGAGGAGGACGACCGTCAGCATGTACATCACCCCCGTGACCGCCGCGGTGGAGCCCGGGGACTTCCCCCTCTCCTGCTTCGACTGCAGGTACGCCGCCGCAGCCATCGACATGCTGGCGCTCACCCCGACGATGAGCCCGGCGATCCCAGTGTAGATCGAGGAGGAGGTGTAGCCTAGGAAGCCGGCGTGGACCCCGGAGAGCTCGATGATAGCGTCGCTCATCCCGAGCGCGATTGCGCCAAGGTGGCGCACGGCGAACTCCTCGATCTGGTTCGCGAGGGCGTTTTCGTGGCTCCTCTCATCCTCAATGATCCTCTCAAGGATCCTCGAGTCATCCTCAGCGAGGGCTCCGGACTTCAGGACCTCCTCGTACTCAGCCACCACGTCCCCCTCGTGCCTCTCGAGGAGCTTTATCGTGAAGACCTTCCCGAGGAGCCTGGAGGTAAAGTTGAACAGCCTCAGCCTGAAGGTTTCTCTCGGGCCCAGCTTAACCTCGTCGGACAGCCTCTTCCAGAACTCGTAGTGCATTCTCTCCTGCTTAGCCATCTCCAGCAGGATGCTCTTGTTGGCAGGGTTCCGCTCGCGCTCAGCCATCGCCTGGTAGAGCAGAGAGTCGAAGAGCTCGTCAAGAGCGAACTCCCTAGCCCTCTCGGCTAGCGAGGCACCCCTAGCCATGAGAAACACCGAGTTACACGGACCAGCGGGGTGATTTATCTTTTAGCCCTGGGGCTCGAAGCCTATCTTCCTGAGCTCGGCCTCAACCTCCTGCATCGTGGGTATCTCGTGCGAGCCGAGCCGAGTCACCTTAATGCCTGCCACGACGGTGGCGAACCTCACCGCGTCCCTCAGGGGGTACCTTTTCAGGCCCATCAGGATCCCGGCGGCCAGCGCGTCGCCGGCTCCCGTGGTGTCGACGACCCTTCCAGGCAGGTACGCGGGGGCCTCGAACTCCTCGTCCCTTGTGGAGACGTAGACGCCCTTGCCGCCGCGCTTCACGACGACTATCCTGGCACCGGCCTCGAGCAGGGCGTCCGCAGCCCTCCTGAGGTCCTCCTCCCCCGTGATCTCGCGGACCTCTATCTCGTTCGGGAGAACCAGGTCGGCCAGGGAGATGATGGGCCTGAGCTTCTCAAGCCCAAGCTTCGCCTGAACCCTCCCGGGGTCCCATGAAACGAAGGCCCCCTTTTCCCGAGCGACCCTGGCGGCGTGGGTGGCGGTGTCGATCCTGAGGCTGGCGATGTGGACGAACTTCGTCTTCTCGAACACGCTCGTGTTCACCTCCTCTGGAAGAAGCTCCTCGGCGACACCCTTGTGCCCGTACATGATGATCTGGCCCGTGGAGTCAATGATTACTATCGTGAAGCCTGTCTTGCCGTTCATAGCCTGGATCTTCACGTTGGAGACGTCTACGCCCTCCCTCACGAGGTCCTCGAGCGCGTTCTTGCCGAAGTCGTCGAACCCTACCTTGCCGATCACCGTGGACCTCCCGCCCAGCCTCCTGACGCCGATAGCCACGTTGGCCGCAGAGCCCCCGACGCCGTGGCTCTGGCTGCTGATCCTGCTCTCCCTGTCGGGCGTCGCGAAGCGGTCGACGCAGAACCTCAAGTCGAGGAGGATGTGGCCCACGGTGACGACGTCGTAGCCGCTCTGGGACATCCCTACTCAGCCCTCTTCAAAGCCTCCTCGGGCTCTAGGCCCTCGTGGACCACCGCCGCGATGGCCCGGGCCGCCCCCCTCGGGTTCTCGTGCTGGAATATGTTCCTGCCCACCACGACCCCCTGGGCGCCGGCGTCCATGACGCTCTTGACCACGTGGAGGAAGTCCAGGAGGGTCTTCGCCTTAGCCCCGCCGCTCATGAGCACTGGGACGCCCGCCGCGACCTCGACGACCCTCCTGAAGCTCTCCGTGCTACCCGTGTAGTAGGTCTTGATCAGATCCGCCCCGCTCTCGATAGCCGCCCTAACGCCGTAGCGCACAACCTCGACGTCGTACATGTTCTTGATGGTGGGCCCCCTGGGGTAGGAGAGCTGCAGGCAGGGCAGCCCGTACTCCTCGGCCGCGCTCTTGACCGCGAACCACTGCTCCAGCATCTTGTCCTCGAACTGGCTGCCCCAGTAGACCGTAGCCGCCACCGCGTCGGCCCCGAGCCTAACGGCGTCCTCAACCCAACCGAACTGGCTCTGTAGTAGCCTCTCCTGCTCCGGCCTCAGGCTCGTCTTGCTCGTTACCTTGACGATGAGGGGCACCTTGCCGGCCCACACCTCGCTCGTCAGGTACGCCATCCCCGGGAGGAGCATGACCGCGTCCACCTCGCCGACGACCTTCTCGAGTATCTTCCTCGGGTTGATCGTCTCGCCTGGGAAGTCCGCTGGGCCGTGCTCGACGCCGTGGTCGAACGCGAAGATCAGGCTCTTCCCGTCGGGAAGTATCCTTCCGAGCCTCAACCGCTTGCCTACAGATGCGTAGCTCATTAACTGCACCTCTTCTCTAGGGCTAAATACTCCTATTTTTAGGATACTTAATTACGGAGAGTAATACCGTTCAAGGCCCCCAGCGGCGCGCGTTTGAACACGTCTTCGAACAAGGTCTGGGCAGGGCGGGAGAGGCTTTACCGCTAACCCTGACCAAAGAAAAGCGATAACCTGTCCAGCCCGGCACGGCGCTCAGATCTCGGCTAGGGCGTAGAGCGACTGAACCTCCTCTAAGCTCTCCCTGAGGAGCTTCAGGGCTCGCGGGAGCGCGGCCATTATGCGGGAGGCGGTGACGCCGTCAACCCCCTTCTCCACCGCAACTAGGTCGCCCGCCATCCCATGCACGAAGACGCCCATCCTGACGCTGTCTTCGACGCTGAAGCCTAAACCGTACATGGCGGCGATCGCCCCCACGAGCACGTCCCCCGAGCCGGCCTTAGCCATCCCAGGGTTGCCGGTCATGTTCACGAAGACCCTCCCGTCCGGGGTGCCGATGAGCGTGTGCGCTCCCTTAAGCACGATGTATGCGCCCAGCTCACTGCAGGCCCTCCTGAGCACCCCGATCCTGTCGCGCCGGATGTCGTCGACGCTGAGCCCCGTCAGCCTAGACATCTCCCCGAGGTGGGGTGTGAGCACAGTAGCCTCCCGCCTGCCCTTGACCACGTTCAGGCTCCTCGAGACCGCGGTGAGCCCGTCGCCGTCGACGATCACAGGCTTCTCAACCCTCGCAACAAGGTCCCGGACAAGCTGTGCGGTCTCCTCGTCCGTGGAGAGCCCCGGCCCCACGACCACGATGTCAGCCCACTCGGCCAGCTCGAGGATCCTGTCCAAGCCGCCGCGTGACAGGGAGCCGCTGGGCGTCTCGGGGAGCCCCTCGTACACGACCTCGCTCGCCCGCGAGGCAAGGTGGGGGACGATCGAGGAGACCGTGGCCAGCCTCGAGTACCCTCCCCCCGCCATCAGGAAGGACATGGAGGCGAAGAGTGGGGCCCCGAGGTAGCGCCTCGAGCCGGCCACGAACAGGGCCTTCCCGTAGTCGCCCTTGTGTGTGTCGGGCCTCCTCTGGGGCACGGGTAAAGGCTCGTTCGTCTCAATGCTCAGCGACGGGTCCTCGAGGAGCTCCCTCGGGTAGGATATCCTCGCGACGTAGACTTCCCCGGCCAGCTCGGCCCCTGGGTAGAGGAGGAGCCCGGGCTTCGGGAGGCCGAAGGTCACGGTGTAGTCGGCCCTGACGGCCGCGCCCATCACCTGACCCGTGTCGCCGTTAACCCCAGAAGGTATGTCCACGCTCACGACGAGCGCGCCGGAAGAGTTCACGGCCTCGATAGCCTCCCTGTACACCCCCTCAACAGGCCTGTTAAGCCCTACACCGAACAGGGCGTCGACGGCGACGTCAGCGTACTCCAGCGCCTCCCGCAACTGCTCGAGCCCCTCAGGACCCAAGACCCCTTGAACCCTAACCCCGCACCTCCTAGCCCGCTCCAGGTTAACCTGTGTAAGGCTGCTCATCCTCGACTCCTCCCCGACGACGAAAGCCTCGACGTCCGCCCCCTCCGATGCCAGGTGCCTGGCCGCCACGAGCCCGTCTCCCCCGTTGTTCCCGACGCCCGCCACCACGGCCGCGCTGATGCTCCTGGTCCCGAACACCTGCAACACCAGCCTCGCCACCGCAGCGCCGGCGTTCTCCATCAGAATCTCGTGGGAGATCCCGTACCTATCGCTAGCTTGCTCGTCGATTCGCCTAATCTCCTCGACGGTGGCCACCTTCATTTCTATCAGCTTTAATCTCGGGGCACCGCCTTATACCGTTTTGCCATGTAGCAGATGAGCCGGGCCGCTCAAACAACCAGTTGGGGCGTCTCCACTTCGCTCCACGGGGTCTGAGTGTACGGTGAAAGTGAAACCGCCTAAAAGCTGCGGCAACGGGTCGCAGGTAGCTCCGTGCTGAGCCTGCGGGACGGCGTAGCGCTCACTGGGGGTTAAAATGTATTTATTGTCAGGGGCCATTGTAGGGATCCGATGAGCAGTAAGACGGTGAGCGGTCTAGCGCTACCCATATTGATCAGCGTGCTCGCGGACTCGCTTCTAAGCCTCGTCGCCCTAAGCGTGGTCTCACGTCTCTCCACGGCCGCTGTGGCCGCCACCGGCCTCGTCTCCTACCTCTTCTTCCTGGTGAACGCGCTGTCCACGGTGTTCACGGGCGGGCTCATGGTCGTCGCCTCCCAGGCTATCGGGGCGGGTGACCTCGAGGCCGCCGGCAGAGCCACTGGGGAAACCATTCTCCTCTCCATCCTATCGGCCTTAGTCACCTTAGCCACAGCCACGGCTTGGCTGCCCGGCTACTTGGCCGCGGTGTCGGCTGGGAACGAGGAGGTCGTGCGGCTCGCCCTTGAGTACGCGCAGGCCCGGCTGCTCTCGCTACCAGCCCTAATGGTCAACGTGAGCCTAAGCGCGGCCTACAGGAGCGCCGACAACCCCTGGCCCAGCGCCTACTCCTCGATCATAAGCGTCTCTACGGGCTCCCTGCTGATCCCGGCCCTCACTCTGGGCGCGCCGGGGCTCCAAGCCATGGGCCTGAGGGGGGCTGGCCTCGCCACGTCCCTGGCGAGCTACGCTGGCCTCTCGGCGTACGCCGTCTGGAGGCCCCCGTTCAGGATAAGCCTCGCTTTCCCCAGCGCCCTGAGCCTCAAGGTGCTCGTGCTCGGCGCGCCGACTGCCCTCGAAAGGTTCGTCGCGAGCGTCGCCCAGAACATCTACATCAACGCGGTGGCTAGGGGCGGGGAGGTGGCCCTCGCAGCCCACAACATAGGGATCACCGTCGAGTCGCTCGTAATACAGCCCAGCTTCGCCGTCAGCCTCGCGGCGCTTGTGAGAGCGGGGCAGAACGTGGGCGCCGCTAGCATCGAGGAAGCGGAGAGGAGCCTCAAAGAAGGCGTGAAGATAGGGGTCCTGTGGATGGGCGCCGCCGCACTCGTGCTGGCTCTGATCTCGCCGCTCGTCGGCCACCTGTTCACCGACGACCCGGAGGTCGCTAGGATGGTCCAGATCTACCTCATCCTGGCTGCGGCCAGCGAGGTAGGCCTAGGCGTGAGCAGCGCCATATACGGGGCTGTCAGGGGCATGGGCAGTGTGTGGCTCCCGCTCGCCATAAACAGCTTCACGGTGGTGTTCCTCAGGGCCATACCGGCTCAGATCCTCGCATCTAGGTACGGCGCGGTGGGGGCGTGGGCGACGCAGAACACGGACATGTACGGGCGCGCACTGCTCGCGCTGCTCACCTGGAAGCTGCTGGGGCCGAGGAGGCTGGCTAAGAAAGTGGTTTAGGTTTCCCCGTAGAGCCTCCAGAGCTCGTCGACTACTGGCTCCAGGATCCTCTCCACGGACCCGTCCCGCCTGTAGAGGGTAACCCCTTCGCCTCTCTCGAGGCGCCCTATAGGCGCCGCGGTTATACCGGCCTCTGCGAGCCGCTCGATTAGCCTGTCCAGGCTCGCCTCCTCGACCGCTATGAGGAGCGAGCCCGAGCTTATCAGCTTAAGGGGGTTCACGCCCAGCGCCCGGCAGATCTCCGCGGTCTCCTTCCTCACGGGAACCCTCTCCTCGAAGACTGTAGCCGAGAGCCCCGAGGCGATAGCCACCTCCTGGACGGCCCCGAGAACGCCGCCCTCCGTCGCGTCGTGCATCGCATGCACTCCCCCGGCTTCGACCGCTATCATAGCCTCGCGCACGACGCTCAGCTCCAGCACGAAGCCCCTAGCGCGCTCGACGACCTCCTCGCTCACCCTCCCCGCAAGCCTGTCCCCGAAGTCGCTCGCGAGTATAGCCGTCCCCTCGACGCCCGCCCCCTTCGTGAGCACGAGAACGTCCCCCGGCTTGGCGTTCGCCGTGTACACGACCCTGTCCCTCCTGGCCACCCCGAAAGCCGTGGTGGCCACTATAGGCCTGTCCAGCCTCGGCGTAACCTCGGTGTGGCCGCCGACCACAACAGCCCCTATCTCGTCCGCCGCCTCCCTGATCTGCCTCGCAATACCCAGAGCCGCCTCAGAGGTAGCCCCCTCGGGGAGCAGGATGAGCGTGGTCAGCCACCTGGGCCTAGCCCCGCGCGTCGCGACGTCGTTCGCGGAGACGTGCACCGAGAACCAGCCGATGTTCTCAACGGCGCCTGTGATAGGGTCGGTGTGCACCACGAGCACCTGGTCCCCGAGGTCGACCAGGGCCGCGTCCTCGCCCACGCCGGGCCCCAGCAAGACCGACGGGTCCGGCCTCGCAACGACCGATAGAAGCTTCCTCAGCTCGCCGTAGGGGAGCTTACCCACGGGCAACCGCAAGGCGCCTCACACCCTCCCCAGCACCCTCTTGACCGCCGGCCCCACGGTGACCGCGACAGCCGCACCCACCGCGGCCTGAACCACGTTACCGGGTAGCTCGGCGAAGGCGCCGACGCCGTAAAGCGCGTACTCCACGGCGAAGTACCCGAGAACCATCACCGCCCCGCCGACGAGGCAGCCGGCAAGCGTCCACAGCCGGCCACCCCTCCTGGCGAGGAGACCGACGACAAAGCCCTCAGCGCCCTTGATGAGGAGGGTGAAGGGGGCCCAGCTGGCGTAGCCGGACAGCAGGTCGGCCAGGGCCGACCCCAGACCGCCTGCCAGTCCCCCGACCAAGGGGCCGAAGAGCACGCCGGAGAGCATGACCATGGTGTCGCCAAGGTTGATGTAGCCGTGAGTCTCGGGCACCGGGACCTGGACGGCCATCGTGACCGCCGCGGTTAGGGCGGCCATGACGCCCGCCTCAGCTACGATCAAAGCCCTCTTAGCCCTCATACGGTGCACTAACACCGCGAGGCCCCTTATATGCATAGCAATGCTATTTTTCAGCTCTTCCCTTGTTTCCTCCCGTGCTCGACCTGCGCTTTCCCTAGCCTCTTTTAGGGCTTGGAGGGAGGCTGTGGGAAGGTGTCCGGGCGCGTGCTCAGGCGTGTAGTCATTGTAGCTGTTAAAGGCTCCCGCGCGGGGGCTGAAGCGCTTAAGAAGGGAGAGCTCAAAAAGGAAAGAGAGGAAAAGAGGCTTTACTGTATCAGCCGAGTGGCTTAATGCGGAGGTACTTTGAGAGGCTCAGCTCTCCCTGAGACCTTCCTCCTCAACCTCTCCTCCTCGACCGGCGTAGCTCGGTAGTCCGTGACTTTAACGAGCACAACATGTGTGAACGCTTATAATCTCTCTAGCGCTTAGCTTTGATGGTAGAGGTAAGCGTCGATGTCTGGGAGAGCGTTGCGAGGCGGCTGGAGCTGACTGGTCTCGCAAAGACCTTGTAGTGTCTCCGTGAGCCGAAGTCGCTCAGTAAGGCGTTATGCCGCCTTGAGGCTTATTAGGCGCGGAGCCTCAGCTGCCTCCGGTGCAGCATCACCGTAGTGATGTGCGTGCATTTTTCGCCTTCCTGACGTAGCTGTACGCGCGGAAGAAGCAGTCGCACCTGCACCTTCCGTCGCTCACCTACACGTTGTACCAGGGGTAGGTGTCGCCCAGCTCCGCTAGCCCCTTCACCAGTCAGTGCTCATTGGCCACTTTCTCCACCTTCCCAGCGAGGAGCCTGTACGTGGCCCTGTAGAACCACTCCTCAGGCTTGTCCGGGAATGAGGACTGCAGCTCGCCTAGAGCCTCCAAAAGGTCACCGTGCTCCTCGACCACCCTGCTATCGTTGCAGTAGCCGTATAGGGTTCACCTCACCAGCTCCCACGCCAGCCTGCTCTCACCGCTCCTAGACCTCAAGCGAGAGCACCCACAGCGCCCTCTCCGTGAGCGAGACGGTAACGCCGGCGGGTGCGGAGCCCTCTTCAGGGAGCCTTAGTCCACCAGCCTCAGGTAGTCACCCAGCTTAGCCGCCCTTAGTCGGCGGTTGCCCCCTTGTTTGCTGTGTTTTCACTTTCGGGGTTCATTTTCGGCGCAGGGATATAAGGCCGCGTAGCGCAACTATACGCGGGCTCAAGCACAGACAGGGCCCGGGGCTACAACATGTGCTCAGCTCCCTGGAAGTGGTAGCGTGGGGCTGGGAGAACAAGAGGGGCGGAGAGGGGCTGGTCGAGGCCTACAGGGTCTGGAGGATCAAGACTAACAATGAAGAGAGGCTGAGGCTTCAGCGGCTGTACCTCAGGGTGTCGAGCGCGGTCAAGGAGGCGTGCAAGGTCCTCAAAGAGAGGCACGGCGAGGCCTTCGGAAAGGAGCCGGAGAAGTTCAGCAACGAGCTGATCGGGGAGGCCTCGAGGATCGCAAGGCTGCCTAAGGGCCTGCTCTACTACGCTGTGGAGTGGTGGAAAATGCTCGCGGAGGCCAGGGGGAAGTCAAGGAGGCGGAGCAGGTTCACTCCGCCGCCGATGCCGCTGCTCGTCAAGGTGGTCGACAACGGCGAGAGGCTTCACGGCAAAAGCGATGCACTTGCAGTTCTTGACGCCTCCAAGGGTGCGCTACGCATCCCCAGCGTTAAGGTCGCGGTGAGGCTGAAGCCCTCGCTGGTCAAAGCGGTGCTAGAGGATATCCAGAGGTTCAGCGACGTAAAGCTCACGCTGCAACTAACGGCGAGGGGTAGGCTGAGGCTGGTGGCGCACCGTAAGGTCAAGAAAGTGTGGTGGAACGGCAACAGCAAGCTCGCGGTCATAGCCTTAGATGTGAACTCGAATCACGGGTTGTACTTGATGACCTTCGCCTTCGACGGCGAAGTCAGGCTCTTGGCTCAGCGCGTGTTTAAGCCTCCCAACACCACCATGCTGAAGCTCCTCGCGGCCATCATGCGTAGCTACTCCAAGGTTAAGAGCTGGGATGAGGCCGTAGAGAGGTTCAAGGTGAGAAGGGATGTCAGGGGGTTGCGGAGGGAGGGGAGGGGCTACGCGGTGGGGGAGGCGCTGAAGCTTGCCGAGAGGCTGAGAGCAAAGATAAACCTAACGCCGGAGAGGGCTGAGAGAATAGCTAGGCAGGCGTCGAGGAAAGTGAGGAAGCTCAACGAGGACTGGGTCAGAGGCGCGCGCAGGGAGGTGAGAGAGCTTGTGAGGAAGTTGCGGAACCAGGGTTACACTGTCGTCATCGTCGCGGACATGCCCCGGGCCGAGTCCCTGAGGGGAACGAAGCTACAGCGAACACTGCTCAGAACGGCAAAGAGGCTTGAGAACCTCGCGGCATACGAGGGCGCCAGGTGGTTCCAGCCTGACAATAACATCTCGGGCAAGCAGTGTCCCATCTGCGGGAAAGAGGGGGTGGAGGTGCAGAGAAGGTACTACCGCTGCCCGAAGTGCGGGCCTGGTCTACGGGAGGGACTGGGCCGCAGCCTTCAACGCCGCAAAGCTCTTCCTGAAGGCCTGCAAAGCCGAAAAGCAACTAGAGGCGCTGGGCCAGTGGCTCCAGAGCCACAAGACAGCCCTAACGCCGGCAGGCCCCGGCCCCAGTTCCCCCGGCTCCCCGAGCAGGGGCGGTCCGGGGGTGCCGCGCGCGGCGCGAGGAGGGGATGTGCCCGCGGCAACGCGGGCTGAAGGCCGCCCAGCCAGGGCGGCCACCCCGCAAGGGGCACCCATGACCCTAGGGGGCTCTCGGATCAGTGAAGGGGGCAGATGAGGCTAGGCGCGGCCTTATATTCACTGCCCGGGTTTTGAACGAAAACAATAAATAAGGATTTGCAACACCCCCCAGGGCTCAGCCGGCAACGGTTTTCTACGCCCAAGGGGCTTAAGCGCTGGGATGAGGGAGAGCTTCCTCTACGACGTCTCGTACTCCGACAGGGAGGCCAGGCTCTGGTTCAAGGGGCTGGACGGTGCGGTGCGCGCCGAGAAGCTCAGGTTCTACAACTACCTCCTAGTCAAGAGGGAGCAGGTGGCGGGCCTTGAACTCCCGGCTTACGACGCCGAGGAGGTGGAGCTCAAGCTCTTCCCCAGGGGCTCCTCGACCTTCATCAAGCTCTACTTCGACAGCGTTGAGGAGTACAGGCGCGCCAGGAGCGCGCTGGAGAGGCTCGGCGTCGAGACCTACGCCTCGGACATACCGGTCGCGCACAAGGTCCTCGCCGAGCGCAGAGTGACCCCGATGACCGTCCAGGGCGCACCGGACAGCGTGGAGCCGCTCCCCCTGCGGGTGATGAGGTTCTCGCTTTCGCGGCTGGAAGGCGGGAAGCTTCACCTGAGCGTCCACGCCGAGGAGGGCTTCCCCGTCCAGGGCCCCCTGGAGGAGCTGGTCGAGGCCCTGGCCTCGGAGATAAGGAGGTTCGACCCCGACCTCGTGGCCTCAAGCCTGAGCTACGCGGAGCTGAGGAGGCTGGCGGCTCAGGCGCGGCGCATGGGGCTCAAGCTGGGCAGGGGCGACGGGCTCCTGGAGGGCAGGGTCTTCGTGGAGTACAGCCTGCTCGCCAGGATCGGCCTCGCGGGGCTGGAGGAGAGGAGCAGGTTCACCGTGCTTCCACCCGCCCAGGCGGCGCGCGTCAGCTACGGGAGGATGATCGACATGAGGCAAAGCTACGTGCTCCTCACCAGGGGCTACGCCGTCCCCAGGAGGATGAACCTCAACGTGCCTGTGAGGACCGCCTGGGAGATACACCTCTACGACAGGGGAGGCCTCATCATAAGGCCCCGGCCAGGCCTCTACCGGGGAGTCGCGGTGCTGGACTTCGAGTCCATGTTCCCGAACCTGATAGTCAAGCGCAACATAAGCTACGAGACCGTCACGAGGAGGGGCGTGAGGCGCAGCCCGAGGGGCCTGCTCCCCGAGCTCATAGAGGAGGCGCTCTCCAGGAGGCTTCGCTTCAAGAGGTTCGCAAAGCTGTCGGCGGGCGAGCTGGCGAGGTGGGCCGAGGAGAGGCAGAGCGAGCTGAAGATGATCCTGGTGTCCAGCTACGGCTACAGCGGCAACAACTACAACAGGCTGGGCAACCCCCTGACCTTCGAGTGGATAAACAGGGCCTCGAGGAGGGTGATGCTCCAGGTCTTGGGCCTCGTCCAGAGGCGCGGCTACAGGGTGGTCTACGGCGACACGGACAGCGTGTTCCTCACGAAGCCCGGCGCCGAGCCCGAGGACTACGAGAGGCTCGCCCTCGAGCTCTCGGAGCGGACAGGCCTGCCGATGAGGCTCGACGCCTACTACGAGTGGCTCTTCCTGCTCCCCGAGAGGGGCGGCGCAGCCGGGGCTGCTAAAAGGTACATAGGCTTCGCTGGCGGGAGGGTTGTCGCGAAGGGCGTTGAAGCGGTCAGGAGCGGGGTGCCGGAGTTCATCAAGAGGGCCCAGCTAGAGCTTGCCCGCGCCATCGTCGAGGCGGCGCAGCGCGGGGGAGAGCTGGAGGCCCGGGCGGAGCTGGAGCTCGGGAGGCTCGCGTCCTCACTGCGCCGCGCTAGAGCCGAGGAGCTCGTGGCGGGCGCCACGCTCAGAAGGGAGGAGTACGCCGCCAGGACCCCGGCCTTCGTGGCCGCCCAGCAGCTCAGGGCTAAGGGGTACAGCGTGACGGTGGGGGACTACGTCGAGTACGTTTGGGTCGACTCGCGCAACCCGAACCCCTACCTCAGGGTCCAGGCTTGGAGGCTGTACGACGGCAGGGGCCTGGACATGGCGAAGTACGAGGAGATGCTCACGAGGGCTCTATTACCCCTGCTGAAGTCAGCCAAGGTTGCCTCCGCGCGAATCCCCGGCAACGCCTAGCACGTTCTCCGAGGTCCCCGAGCCCCAGCCTAAAACCTCGCAGTCTCGATAGCTACGAAAACCCTGCTTGTAAGCAAGGGTTGTGCAGGGCCCTTAGGGAGGGCGCTCAACGTTTATTTCGGGGTTTGAGCAGTCACTCATGGATGGACGAGAGAGCCGAGAAGGCCAGGGAGATAATGAGGGGCAGGGTGCCCAAGGGCTTTGAGTCCCTAGCCCACGCCTACAGGGAGCTGAGGTCCGAGTTCCCCGACAAGAGCGACAGCTGGTTCTTCAGAGCCCTCTACCGGGCTCTAGCCGGGGTCGAGCGCCTCAGGGACGGCCACTGGCTGGTGAAGGGCTTCCCGGAGCTCGGCGACAGGAAGCCCGTCTACAACGTCTGGCTTCACGAGGGCAGGTACAGGTGCGACTGCTTCTACAGGGCGCACGGCTGGGCAAGGGAGAAGCAGATATGCACGCACATAGCAGCCGTGATGCTCTGGAGGAGGCAGACGAGGCTCAGCGAGTTCAGGGAACTTGGTACACGGTAGGGGTCAGCGTCCTGTCGACGACCAGGAGCTTGCCGTTCCCCACCTTAACCCAGCCCTCGAGCCCTCCCACCGGCTGAGAAGCCACCGCCACCAGCTCAACCCCCTCGATCATGAACCTACCCATGTGGAGCGTGAAGTACTCCTCGTCCCCGCTCCTGAACTTGTTGAGGGCGTAGAGGTGAGAGCCGTCGCTGAGCAGGAAGTTGAGGCTCGTGTAGTCGAAGCCCCCCAGGTCAGAGACAGCCGCGAGTATCCCGCTGACAGCGCTCCCAGCCTCCTCGATGCGCTTCAGGAGTAGCTGGAAGAACGCCTCGGAGTCCGTCGCCCCCTGGAGGAGCGAAGCCCTCTCGCCAAGAAGCCCCCTCAGCCTGTCGTACGGCCTGATCGTCCCGTTGTGGGCGAAAGCCCAGCCATCCGAGACGAAGGGGTGCGTGTTCGCGTACCCTACCACGCCGTACTCGGGGCTGGCCTTCCGCACGTGCGCTATCACGAGCATCGACCTGACGCCTTGGACAACCCTCTTCGCCTCAGCCGAGGCGTGAAGCGCGACGGGCTCCTTGTACAGCTCCCAGCCAGCGTTACTGGTCCACGCGATGCCCCAACCGTCCCCGTGAATGTGGGAAAGGGTGTGGAGGTTGACGTCTCCTGAGTAGAACGCGAAGCTCGGGCTCAGGGGTCTCCGAGATATGTAGCCGAAAAGCCTGCACACGCTTAACAAAGATTATTAACGTTTAAAAACGTGTCTACCCTTTCCAGCGGTAGCTCGAGCCGTGAAGGCGTAAACCCTTTAAAGCCAGCGCTGCTTTGGCGAAGCGTGGCGGAGGAGCTGCTAAAGGCCGTTGCTGGGTCGAGCCTGCCGGTGTTCCTCGCAGAGCTCGGCGACAAAACCATGCTGGCAACCGCAACCGTGGCGGCGCTACACAACCCCCTCCACGTGCTAGCGGCATCATCCACAGCCTACCTCCTGGCGAACGTGGTCCCAGTCTTCCTCGCCTCCGGAGCGGCCAGCCTCTTGTCGGGCTACACCTGGGCGCTTAGGACGGCGGCTGGGGCTCTGTTCGTGCTCCTCGGCGTCCTCACGCTGTCGTCGAGGCAAGGAGGAGGCGAGTGCGGGAGCCTGGGGGCGGCTTTCAGTGCGATACTGCTCTCCGAGATAGGGGACAAGACCCAGCTCACCACCCTAGCCGTCGCCCTCGCATCCTGCAACCCCACCGCGACGCTCCTCGGAGGCGTGCTCGGCTACCTGGCCGCGAACGCCCTCGGCGTCTTCCTTTCCCGCAGCCTGTCCCGCAGGGTGAGCTTCGACAAACTCAGAAAGGCGTCAGGCCTCCTGTTCATACTGCTCGGGCTCGCGGTCGTCCTCTCCTCACTCCTCTGAGCCAACCGTCGCGGCGACAACCTCAAGGGCCTCGCGCTCGCCCAGCCCGAGCTTGTGCAGTATCGTGTACCTATCCCTCAGCCTAGGCGCCTCCACGAGCGCCCGGGCGGCCTCCTCCACCGACAGCCCGATCCCGGAGACCGCAGTGGGGGCACCGGCCCTCCTGAGGATGCCCTTTATCCTCCTCCAGTCCAGCCCGTGCAGGTAGGCGGAGATCACGGCGCCCACACCGACCTGCTCGCCGTGCAGGCCACCCCTCCCCGGGTAGAGCTTGTCGACGGCGTGGCTGAAGAGGTGCTCAGAGCCGCTACACGGCCTACTGCTCCCGGCCACCGACATAGCCATGCCGGCGAGGAGGCCCGCCTCGGCCAGCAGCCGCAGGCCCCTCTCCGTCCAGGACGAGACCTCCCCTATGTTGTCGACAACAATCGAGGCCGCGGCCTCTGCGAGCCTCAGAGAGGACTCGGGGATCTCCTCGCCCCTCTCCCTCACCGCGAGCCTCGCGTCCGCCACGCTCGTCACCTTCGCCACCAGGTCCCCTACGCCGCTGGCCAGCAGCCTCCTGGGAGCCTTTGAGACGACCTGGAGGTCCACGACGACCGCTCTTGGGGGCGTGGTGAAGAGGGAGAGCGGGTTGCCGCTATCGTCCTTCAGCGCCACGATCGGGCTCGCGAACCCGTCGTGGCTTATCGACGTGGGGACGCTGACGAAGGGCTTCGAGGACTTGTGGGCGAGGTACTTCGCCACGTCGACGGGCCTACCGCCGCCCAGCCCGATCACGCAGTCGTACCCAGCCCAGGGTATCTCAACGTGAAGCTTGTCGAGCGTCGGCTGGTGGTTTGTGGAAACCTCCACGAAGCCCAGCTTAAAGGAGCCCGCGAGTAGCCCCTCGACTCTGGGCCCCAGTAGCCCCCTGATGGTGGCGTCCGTGACGATGAGCACCGAGCTGCAGCCGATACCCCGTAGGATCTCCGGTAGCCCCTCGACGCTGCCCGAGCCGATCGCCACGATCCACGGGAGCCTGAACTCCAAGCGCAACCACTTAGTTAGCTTCAGTAAAACCTCATAAATAACTCTTATGAGCTAGCCAAAGCGGGCTTGAGGGTCAAGCGGGTGAGTTCGGCTGGCTCGCGCGCTTGTCAGAGTGGTCGTCAGGGCGAGGGGCGACGCGGACGCCCTTGAGCACGCTCTGAGGCACTACGTTGGCTCCGAAGCGGTCGTAGAGACCCTCGGGGGCGCCCGCGAGCCCGAGGAGGCCGCGAAGGCCCTGGACCGCGGCTTCAGCGGCCTAACCATAGTCATGCTCGGCAGGGAGGACGAAAAGCTCAGGGCCCTAGAGGCTAGGTACCCGTTCAACTACGTCTTCTACACCGTGCCGAAGGCGAAGCCTAGGAACGAGCGCCTGCACAGGCTGCTGGAGCACTACCTGAGGGCGAAGGCCGTCTTCAGGCTCTCGCTAGGCTGGCTGGAGGAGAAGGGGTCCTACGTCATCAGAGGCGGCGAGACCCCCGAGGCGTGGGAGTACAACCCGAGGTACGATGCTTACCTCGCTACACCCGGCATGCGCTCGCTCGCCAAGAGGCTCCTTAACGTCGAGGCAACCCTCATCCTCAAGAGGCTCGAGGGGGAGCACCACCTCTACTCGGGGGCGAGGCTAGCGGCAAAGCTCAGGGTGAGCTACCGGGGCCTCGACCTGCACTCGGAGAGGCTCGCGGAGGGCGGAGTCGAGGCAGCGAGCGTGGAGGAGCAGGCGGAGCTCAACAGGTCGGCGCTTGAGGCACTGGAGCGGGGGAGCGTGGATTTCCTCAGGTCCCTCGAGGCGGACCACGTCCTCGTCCCGTGGAGCGGCGGCAAGGACAGCACAGCCGCGCTGCTCGTAGCCAGGAGGGCTTTCGGCCCGAAGGCGACGCCGGTCTTCATAGACACGGGCATGGAGTTCGAGGAGACGCTGAGCCACGTCAGGGAGGCATCCCGCGAGCTAGGGGTTGACCCCGTGCGCGTCCGCGCCGAGGTCAGGGAGGCCCTGGAGGCAGGCGCCCCGCTCCCCAGCGTGGAGGACAGGTGGTGCACGAAGCTGAAGGTCGCCGCGACGCAGAGGCTCATCGAGGAGTACGCGAAGAGCGGCACCGTCCTAGTCGTGGTGGGCGACAGGGAGGCGGAGTCGCCCTCGAGGCTCGAGCGGCCAGCCCTCCTGCGCCACGGAGACCACCTCGAGGCAGCCCCCATAAAGCTCTGGAGCGCGCTCCACGTCCAGCTGTACCTCGCCCTGAACAGGGTGCCCGTGAACCCCCTGTACGACTACGGCTTCTTCCGCATCGGTTGCTACGTGTGCCCCGCCCTGAGGAGCTGGGAGCTCAGAATCATGCTCGAGGACAAGAGGCTAGAGTACCTGAACACGAAGCCGTTCTTCAGGCGGTTCTTAGAGCAAAGGCTCGGTTAGGAAAGTTATTTAAAACCTTGAAGTGTTAGCCTATTTAATGGCCAGCAAAAACGTTTATCTAATCATTATCGCCGCCGTCGCCGTCGTAGTTGTAGCCGGAGTAGCGTTCCTAGCCTTCAAGCCTGCAACCCCCGTGCAGCCGAGCGTGGCGAAAGTGACCCTTCCCACAGGTGAACAGATCGAGATTCCACCAGGCCTTAAAGGCCACGTCATGCTGTACACGTCAATACCTCAGGAGATAACCTCCGGGTGGCAGAACGACTGGAACCAGTTCTTCTCCAACTACACGCAGCTGGAGATCTACCGGGCCGGCACGGGGACCGTCGTGTCAAAGATACTGGCCGAGGAGCAGGCTGGCGGAACGAAGGCAGACGTGATATACCTTGCAGGCATCTTCGACTACCTACAGCTAGTCGACAAGGGGGTGATAGGAAACATACCCGATGTCCCCGAGCTCAAGAGCATCCCAAGCCAGTACATCGACCCCAAAGGTAAGTACGTCATAGGGCGCCTCCTCGTGATGGTGATCGTCTACAACCCGGACCTTGTGAAGGATCCCCCTAAGTCGTGGCAGGATCTCCTGAAGCCCGAGTGGAACGGGAAGATAGCCATAGCTAACCCGCTGGTGTCGGGCTCCATGCAGTACGCCACCCTGGCGCTCGTCTCCCAGTACGGCTGGGACTACTTCAGGAAACTAAAGCAGAACAACCCCCTGCTCCTGCAGGACGTCCCCGACGTCGCCAGGTCAGTGGCCCAGGGTGAGAGGCCGGTGGGGGTAACCCTGACAATGTACCTTAAGACTTACACAAACCTCAAGTACGTCATCCCGCAGGAGGGCGCGATCGTGATACCCAGCCCCCTTGGGATAGCGAAGAGGTCTGAGAACTCGACCGACGCGGTGCTGCTATTCCGCTACCTCCTAACGAAGCAAGCGGCCACGCACCTGGCTAACGCCTACACGTACGGAACGAGGACCGACGCGCCCACGCCCCCAGGGCTACCCGCGATCTCAGAGATCAAAAGCTTCCCAGCCAGCATCGACAGCCTCAAACCCTACGTGCCAGGGCTCAGAGGGAACTGGACGTCGATCTTCGGAGGATAGCCTACACGGTGGTAGGCTATTTCGAAGCCTTTCTTTACCTCTCCTGTTTCGCTACTCACCCTGATTCTCCTGGCTATCGTCGCCTACCTGATACTCCCTCCGGTGCTCGTCATCGTTATCGATGTCCTGCGCTTGCTGCTCTACAACGCTCAAGCGGCCTGGGAAATAGTGTCCACGCCCTACTACCTTCGAACCCCGCTCGTAAACTCGGTCGTCGTGTGCGCGGCCTCGGCTCTGCTCTCAACGCTGATAGGGGTGGGGCTCGCCTGGTTGCTCGCACGTAGAAGCTTCCCGGGTAAGAACGTCGCCCTAACCCTAGCTATAGGCCCCTACGTAATGCCCTCATTCGCGCTCGCGGCCGGCTGGATAATACTGTGGACCAGAAACGGCTTCTTCGAGAAACTCACAGGGCTAACAAGCCCGGTAAACCCTTACGGCCCCCTCAGCCTGATCTTGATACTCGGCATCCACAACTACCCCCTCGTGCTCCTCAACGTGTATAATGCATTGCTGAACCTCGACCCATCCCTTGAAGAGGCATCCAGGATACACGGTGTTTCACCCTTGAAGACCGCCATGAGTGTAACCCTCCCGCTCGTCACCCCAGCAGTTCTCTCGGGCTTCATCCTGTCCTTCGCGTACTCCATATCCGAGTTCGGCGCCCCCGCCGCGCTGGGGATGCCCGTGGGTTACAACGTCATGACCACGGCGATCTACTCCTTCATGTACACCGCGCCCGTCAACTACGAGGCCGCGGAGCTTCTCTCACTGACCCTGACAGTATTCGGTACCTCCCTTCTGGTGCTAAACGCGATAATCCTAAGGAGGAGGAAGTACACAGTCATAACCGGGAAAGCGGCCAGGTACGAGGCCCCCTCCAGGAGGCTGTACCCCCTGGCGCTCCTCGCCGTACTCCTCGCCCTCATCTACCTTCCACTGGCATCCCTCGTCTTCGCCTCATTCATCAAGAACATCGGCAAACCCATCACGCTGGACAACATCGGCTTCGACAACTACATCCACGTACTATCCATGCGCAGAACCAGCGCCAGCCTCCAGGCCTCGCTCATCGCGAGCGTCACCGCAGCCTTCGCGGCAACGGCCCTCGGCTTCCTCGTCGCCTACAGCTACGTGCGCTACCCCGGGGCCCTGGGCAAAGCCCTCGACTTCCTCGTGTTCCTCCCCTTCAGCATCCCGGGCCTCGTTATAGGCGTAGGGCTCATCATAGCTGGAGGGAAGGTCTACCCCAGCTTGTACGGGACGATGCTGATCCTGATACTAGCGTACATCGTGCGCTTCCTGCCCTACGCTTCCCGCACCATAAGCTCCGTCATACTCCAGATCGACGAGTCGCTGGAAGAGTCCGCGAGGATCCACGGTGTGCCCTTCACGCGAGTGCTCGAGAAAATAGTTCTCCCCCTCACGAAGGGAGCCCTCTTCAGCGGCTGGGTTCTAGTCTTCAACAGCTCAATGAAGGAGCTGAGCGCCAGCGCCATCCTATCGTTGCAGGTTGAAACAGCGCTCGTCACCGCATACATGATGTTCTCGGAGGGCTTCTTCGGAGACGGCACCGCTCTCACGTCGATAGTCATGTTCACCACCCTGCTAGTAACGGCTCTTGCATCGAAAATGACTAAAAAGAGCATAGTTGAAATGGCTTAGAGGGGTGAATTTCGTGAAGCTCCTATACCTTGAGGGCGTAACGAAGAGGTACGGTAACGTCACAGCGGTTAACAACGTCACTCTCGAGATCGAGAAAGGCAAGCTGGTAAGCATACTCGGCCCAAGCGGCTGCGGCAAGACGACAACCCTCAGGATCATCGCAGGCTTAACCACACCAGACTCCGGCCGAGTATACCTCGAGGACAGGGACATAACGTTCCTGCCGCCCGAAAAGCGCGAAATGGGTATGGTGTTCCAGAACTACGCCCTCTGGCCCCACATGACAGTCTACGAGAACGTGGCTTTCCCCCTGAGGGCCAGAGGCCTCAGCAAGGACGAGATCGAGAGGAGAGTTAGAGAGTACCTTGAGCTCGTGAGGCTCTACGAGCTCCGCGACAGGTACCCATACCAGCTGAGCGGCGGCCAGCAGCAGAGAGTAGCGCTAGCCAGGGCGCTCGCCGTCAACCCGAAAGTCCTCCTGCTGGACGAGCCCCTCAGCAACCTCGACGCCAAGCTGCGCGACGAGATGAGGGTTGAACTGAGGGAGATCCAGAGGAAGCTGGGGATAACGGCAGTCTACGTCACCCACGACCAGGTTGAGGCCCTAGCGCTCTCCGACTACATCGCCCTTATGAAGGACGGCAAGGTCGTCCAGTTCGGGACCCCTAAGGAGGTGTTCTTCAACCCGGCGGACGAGTTCGTGGCAAGCTTCCTCGGCAGGACCAACCTGGTTCCAGCCAAGGTAGAGCGCGTCGACCCTGAGGGTAAGCTGGTACTGGTGAGAGTCGGAGACGCGCTGCTTAAAGCACCGCTACGCCAAAGCCCCACATCCGGTACTGTGCTCTTAGCCGTCAGAGCCAGCTTCGCCGAGCTGCTGCCCGCAGGGTCACCGGTAGCGGATAACGTGCTGGAGGCAACCGTGAGAACGGTCCTTTTCACCGGTGAGAAGTACGAATACAGCGTGGAGCTCGATACCGGAAACGTTATCCGAGTGGAATCAACGAGTGAATATCCTCAGGGAGAAAGAGTGAAGATCAGGATCCCCTTCGAGAAGCTCGTCTACATTCCAGTCAGCTAGCACCTCCGTCACCGCTACGAAACGCAACTTCCGCACAATAGGCGTATTTTCTCCCTGAAACCTCCCCAGGCAATATAGCAACGCTCACTCTGTCTGGCAAGCTCAAAATAGTGGCAACAGCAAAGTCTAACCTGTTCCCACCTTGAGAGCTAGCCGCGAGACTCTGCTTGGATTTTACCGATGGTGTATTGTCGCCAAAAGCCTGCTGTAATTGTACGATCAGCCATAAAATCCTTAAGGAAAGAGTAATAAATAGTGCTGACTGAGTTGGGGGCGAAGCTTCGTGGAGAACTTTCGCATCACGCTTGAGGAGCTTGTGGAGGAGATTAGGAAGGCCCGGAGGGTGGTCGTCGTAGGAGTAGGCAACACGCTGAGGGGAGACGACGGGGTCGGGGTCCTCGTGGCCCGGAGGCTGGCGGAGAAGGGCTTTAAGGGGAAAGTCATCGTGGCCGGCCCAAACCCCGAGCTCTTCATCAGAGACATCGCCTCAGCTAAGCCGGACCTCACCGTCTTCGTGGATGCCGTCGACGCGGGACTCGAGCCCGGGAGCATAGTCGTCTCACCCCTAACGGGAACTGGGACTGCCTTCCCGCCCCTGAGCACCCACGCCATCCCTCTACCCATGCTCGCCGCGCTTATAGGGTCGAAGTCCTACCTCATCGGGATCCAGGTCGAGAAAACAGATTTCTGCTCTAGGATGTCCCCCAGAGTCCGCGAAGCCGGAGAAACCCTCGTTGAGGTTCTACTGGCCGCGCTGCGGGACTAGCAGCCGCAAAGCCCGCACCAGTCTGGGAATCAGGGCGAGGGCGGCTTGCATACACTTAACCCTGAGCGCAAAGTTAATCAACCACCCGCTTCCCTTTTTCACATGGAATGGAAGTAGGCAGATTGCATGCCATACTAATCGGCGTTCTCGTGTCGCTAGCCATCGTCTCCCTCTCGGTCGGCCTCCTGGCCCCCAGTAGACCCCCGTTCGTCACGCAGCCGCCTCCTCCACCCCCTGTCCCGGCTAATTACACGCAAGGCCCCCAGCCCCAGGCCCCGCTCTCCAGCGAGCAGCTCTCCAAGGCACTCGGCATCCTCCAGAGCGACCCCTCGCTCTCCGGAGTTCTGTCCCGCGCCAGCTGGCGCGTCCTCACGGCGGCCCCATCCGCCTTGGAAGGTGGGAGGACAGGTGTCGTGATGCTGATCCAGTTCTCAGAGCCCGTATTGCTCTCCGGTGAATACACTCTGATGAATGGGGAGCGGGCTAGGGTGCAGCTGTGGACGCAGAGCGTGATGGTTAAAGTCGACCTCGACGCGGGAAGGCTCGTTGCGGTGGACCCGCTCCTCGCTAAGCCGCCGGCAGACGTTGCTGGGTTCGAGTGGGTTAAGGGGGCTAAAGAGAGGTGTGGCGCGTACGTTGCATCAGCGGGCGCCAAGCCCGGGAAGGTGTTGCTGGCGGGCGTCTACGTGACCGAAAAGTACCCGCAGGGCCTCGCTGTTTTCTACGTGGAGTCCACCGCGGGCGAGTACCTCATCTCCTACGACGTGGCCCGAGCCGCGGTTCTCGGGGAGGCTACGGGGCCGGTGATCAAGGGGTGAGGGGTGTGGCTCCGAGGCACCTGTTGCTCGTGCTGGCAATCGTGACGCTAGCTATCGCAACCGCAACGTGGGAGGCTACCACCTCCAACCTAACGGTGCTAGCGATCGCCGAGGACATGTTCTACAACTACGACTTCGCGTCGCAGAGCGTGAGCTCGAGCAACGTCGACTGGCCTGTCTGCCTCGTGTTCTACGGGAACGCGGACGTCAACAAGGTCAAGGGCATTTACTGGGGCGCGACGATCCTTGCGAACCCGATGTACGCCTACCTCAACGACGGCGCAGGCTGGGTGTGGGACCCGGACCGCGGGACAAAGGGCGTGGTCTACTCGTCCTACCTGGGAGGCTACGTGTACCTCCACATGCGCGTCTACGCGCCGAATCCGCCGGACTATATGAGCAACACCTACTGGGGCAGGTACGTAGTGGCCACGGCGCACTACGACCAGTTCCCGCTCGAGAGCTGGAGCGGCTACACGGAGTACGCTGAGAGACACCTCGCCTCGATAGCCTCAGCGAAGGGCTACGCGACGTTCGTCGACTGGGCCTACTTCTACAACCCCGAGCCCTACAGGGCAGAGGGTAGCCACATCTGGCTCAACGACGGCTACGCGACCGCCGTGTACGTGCCCTAAGGAAAAGTCACCTCTTTCTCCTCGCGTAACCCCTCAGGTAGCATAGCATGGCCGCGAGCTGAGCCACCGCATAGTGAAGCTCGGCGCCCGTAGCCGGCCTGAAGTCCTCCCTCCTGACCAGCTTCACCTCCGCGTACCTGCTGAGGACCATGCTCTCCCACAGGTCCACGGCAAGGCGGTCCGCGGAGAGAAGGGTCGCCCCCTTCAGCAGCTCGGGGTCGACGGCCGGGATCGCCACGTCGCAGCTCGCAGCGTTGCTGGGTAGCCGTGAGGCCTGGCTCTCGAGCGCTTCGAGAGCAAGCTTCGCCAGGAGCACGGTGTACCTGGCGCACGGCGACTTGCTATGGGTCAGCTTGTCCAGGACCTCGTAGCGGACGCAGTACGGGACGATTATCCTCGGCCCCCCAGGCCTCGCGAGGTTATGGATACCAATGTAAACCAGGTTGGTGTCAACTACGTAGACCCCGTGGGGGTTGAGCGTGAGGAGCTCGAACCCCGCTAGGCTGTAGAGCTCGCCCAGACTGCTCTTGAAGGCCTGCTCCCTGCTGGCGTCGCGGCTACGAAGGCACGCTTCACGGCCGCCGGCGAGCGTGTAGAAGGCCTCGAGAAAGAGCCTCTGCACCGCCTCGCGGGAAGCAGATCCCGTACCCACAAGGCACCTCGTGCTCTTCTGCATCTGCGGCAGGAGAGGCAGGGTGCGGGCCTCTGGCTGGCGTGGCGTCTCAGCTAGCTTGCAGACCTGTACAATAGACTGAGGCGTCTTGAGGTAGACTGCGTGCGATACGCTCTTCTCACCGGCCTCGTCGCACAGCTCCAGTGCGAGCTCCGGCACTCTTGTGTCGTTGACCCAGAGGTCCCTGAGGGAGGAGTTGAGCCTGAGGGAGACGCGCGCCAGGGCTCGGGAAAGCTTCGTGATGATGTACGTGTTGTCCTTGTCGCCCAGAAAGTTCTCAGCCTGCTTGGCGTCAAACGCCCTAGGCTTCACCTCGGTCCGGCCGATGACGAGGATCGGCTGGAGGTACCTGGGCACGTAGGGGTAGAAGAGGCCGGTCCACGGGCCGAAAGGGAACATCACGTGAGCAAGGCTCGCGCCCACCTTGTCGGCCGCGTGGGTGAGCGCTACGGCCCCGAGCACAGAGCCAGCCGTGGGCACCGCGACGCTGTCTTGCGTGAGGGCCCCAGCGAGAACCTCCTTGGCCTCCGACAGGGAGCCAGGCAGGGGCTTAAGCGAGACCTTGACGCCGAAAAATCTCTCCACGAACCTCTGAACCCTGAGAGCCTCGTCCTGCGCGAACTCGCTGAAGAACACCTCTGCCTCCTCAACTCCGAACGACTCCACAACCCTGGCGATGCTGGAGGCCGCTGACTCGAAGACGAACGAAGGGGACCCGAGGACGAAGACAGCCTTGTCGAAGCCCATAGCCCCCTCAGCCTGAACGTCTGCAAACTAAATATTATACTCTCCCCTAAAGCTCCCGGTTCTCAAGGTTACTTCTAATTGGAACTCTCTATACACTCCAAAGGCACTTAAAAAATATACAAAGAGTTGCTTTATGTAGTTATTTTTTAAATAAATAGCAGTAAATTTAAATACAAGTTTTTCGAAAGAGTGCTCGTGGGCGAAAGGAAGCCCGAGGGAAAGCCGAGAACAACGCTTTACATCGCCATCGCCGTTATCGTGATTATCCTTGTAGCTATTGGGGCTTACCTATTAACGATCCCCCGAGCCCCACCGCCCACGACAGCGCCCCCCACGACTGCGAGGAAAATCACCTTTTACACGTGGTGGGCTGGGCTAGAGCGCTTCGCGATAGACGCTTTGATCTCGAACTTTACGGCGAAAACCGGTATACCCGTTGAGAAGACAGCCGTCCCGGGAGGCGCTGGGGTAAACGCTAAGTTCGCGATAATCGCTCTGATAATGGCTGGAAAGCCGCCCGAGGCTTTCCAGGTCCACTGCGGCCCTGAGATTATAAGCTACTTCTCAGCGGCCCCTCACGGTGCAGACGACTTCGTCGAGCTGACGAGCGCGGCCCAGGAGATCGGGCTCTACAACACGCCGGTGGGGCAGGTTTGCCTGCTCAACGGCAAGATGTACTCTGCCCCGGTGAACCTGCACAGGGCTAACCTGATCTTCATGAACAAGGACATCTTAGACAAGTACGGCCTGAAGCCCCCGACAACGCTCGACGAGCTGAGAGCGGTGTGCAGGACGCTCTCCGACAAAGGCGTCCCGTGCCTCGTGGAGGGAGGCGCAGACCAGTTCACCGTCTTCCACACCTGGGAGCAGATATTCCTCGCACTCGCAGGACCCCAGAAGTTCGTGATGTTCATGTACGGGACCCTGCCACCCGACGACCCCACGCTCAAGACAGCGACGGACATATTCCTCGAGCTCGCGAAGACTTTCCCATCAGACTGGATGTCGCTTGACTGGACAGCTTGCGTGGACAGGGTTGTAACCGGGAAGGCTTTCGCCCACGTTGATGGAGACTGGGCCGTGGGCCTCATCTACAACGTGTACCCGAACGTCAAGATGTGTTCGATCGACAGCATAACCCCGGACTGCAAGGTTATTGTGGCGCCCTTCCCCGGAACGCAGGGTATATACAACATGGTTATCGACGCTGTCGGCGTCCCCAAAGGCCCCTCGCAGGATCTCGGCCTGCAGTTCGCCAAGTACTTCGCGAGCAAGGAGGGTCAGAGTATCTTCAACCCGCTGAAGGGCTCGATCGCCGCCTACCCGGACATACCGACGAACATCTACCCGACCGATATACAGAAGTGGGAGGTGAAGGAGTACAGTATGTCCAAAGCCCAGGTGTTCAGCCTCACGCACGGGGCCCTGTTCTCCGACGTGTTCGCGAAGCTTCTTGGAGACTGCGTGGTATTAGCGCAGACCGGTCGCACTGACCTCTGGTACAACACCCTCTCAAGCGCTCTTGCAACCGAGCGCAAGGAGTGGGAGTCCTCGGGGCTCTTCATAGGGACGAGGGAGAAGCCGTTCGCCGGCTACCTGCCTCCGTGGGTGAAGGGGTAAGCTAAAAATAATCTTTTTCTCAATGTTTTTGGTGGTGCGTCTTGAAGATACCTCTCAGGCAGTTCGTGCTGCTACTCTCACCCGTTCTGCCGTTCGCGGTCCTGCTCTACTACTGCGTGTCCTGGAACGTGTGGTTCGCCCTCACCAACTACTCGCTACTGAACCCCGTGCCCAGGTTCGCGGGCCTCCAGAGCTTCATAGAGATATTCAGCGACCCGCGCTTCCTGAACTCCCTCCAGAACACGCTCCTGTGGGCGCTACTGCTAGTCGCCTTGGGGAACACGGTAGGCCTGCTTTTAGCCTCAGCGATCTTCCAGTTCACGAGCTCGAGGGTTAGGAGTGCTCTCACCACCTTCTTCATATACCCGCTATCGCTGTCGCTCGTCGTCGTGGGCATCACGTGGCGTTGGCTCTTCGACGCCTACAAGGGCTTCAACGTCATCTTCTCCCAGCTGGGGCTCCCGCAGGTGAGGTGGCTGGAGGGCCAGAACGCGTTCTGGAGCATGGTCCTCGTCTCCCTGTGGGTCTACACGGGCTTCATAGCAATGCTCTACCTAGGCATGTTCTACAACGTTGACCGGTCCACGATCGAGAGCGCTATGGTCGACGGCGCAGACATGTTTACGATAATGGCGAGGATCGTCATACCCGCCTCCCGGCAGGGGCTCATCATCTCGACGGTTTTCCTGCTACTCTTTGGCCTCCAGATGTTCGACCTGCCCTACACTGTCCTCTACCTAAACCCGTTCACGATGACCGTCGTAATGTACTCTTTCGAGAGGTACGTCGCCATGTACTTCTACCAGGCCTCGGCGGCCGCCCTAGTCCTCGTCATGATCTCCGCGTTCATCGTCATACCCTACTCCCTCTACGGGCTGAAGAGGTGGGTTATGGGGAGGTGATCGAGGTGCGCGCGAGCCCGGCGAAAATCACGGCAACACTTGTGGTAGCGGTCGCCATGCTCGTATGGACCATCCCCATATACTCCCTCGTCGTCGGCTCGATGAAGAGCCTACAGGACGTGATGTCGTCCCCCGTGTTCTCGCCTCCCCGGGAGCTGGACCTTACCACGCTTGCAAGCGTGGCGGCAGAGCTGCTCACACCAATGGTGAACACCGTGGCGATAGTTCTCCCCACATCCCTGGTCGCAACCTTCCTGGGGGCCCTCGCCGCCTACGCTATCTACAGGAGGTCGGACAGGCTGAGCGACACGCTCATGGTGCTAGTAGCGATAGCCACGTACATACCCTACCAGGCCACTCTCGTCCCGCTCGTCAACATCGTGAAGGCATTCAACCTCTACAACACCCTGCCCGGCGTGATCCTCGGCTTCATGATATACTACGTCCCTATGGCCGCCCTGCTGATGTCCATCTTCATAACCGTAGTGCCGAAGTCCATGATCGAGGCGGGCCTCGTCGACGGAGTCTCAGAGTTCACCATGTTCACGAGGATAGTACTACCGGTACTAGGCCCCGGGCTGGTGTCCACGATGGTGTTCCTGGTAATACAGACCTGGAACAACTTCTTCATACCGCTCATACTAACAAGGGGCTACGAAATGCACGTAACGCTGAAGGTGTTCAGCTACGTCGGCCAGAGCGGGACACTCTACAACCAGATGTTCGCCGCCGCGCTCATAGCCTCGCTACCCACGCTCATCATATTCATCGTCCTGGGGCGGTACTTCGTGAGAGGCCTAATGGTAATAGGCATGGGCGCGAAGTAGGGCGCGCTGGCTACCCGATAGCCAGGTGCGGCTTTTTCCTCAGCTTCTCCTCCACCTCGGCTCTCAGAACGCTGGGGTCTATCCTCGAAGCGGCGTCACGAACGACGCGGGCGTCGGGGAAGCTGATCGCGCTTCGCGGGCAGTTTACCTCGCAGTTGTTGCAGCCGACCATGCAGTTGTACGGCTGCAGGAGAACGGCCTTGCGCCTCTCCCTGTCGAAGCCCCAGACGAGCCTCGCCTGGCCACACGTGACGACGCACAGCCCGCAGCCTATGCACTTCCCCTCGTCGAGGGAGGGGTACCACGGTATCTCCTTCCGGTCGAGCCCGTGCCAAGCCTTGAAAGCCGGGGATGGCTCCGCTGAAGGCTCCCTTCTCTCCGCCAGGAACGGGTACTTGCTGAGCCTCTCCTCAAGCTCCTCGCGCGCGCTCTTGAACACCGTCGCCCCGTGCTCCCTGAGAACGCCCTGAATGAACTCCCTCGCGTCGGAGGGAAAGGTGATGGCTTCAGCTGGGCAGAGCTTCCCGCAGGTTGTGCATCCCATCACGCAGTCGCCGGGCTTAGCGACGACAGGCTTGCCGGACTTCCTGTCCCAGTGGAAAACATCATGGCCGCACGTGACAAAGCATAAGCCGCAGCCCGTGCACTTCGAGTAGTCTATCGATGGGTGCCACTCGAACCTCTCCCTCGGTAGCCCGTGCCACACGGCCTCAGCCTAGATTTGAAAATTTTTAAGCTTTGAACACGAAATGTGTTTAAACCCCGGCGCTCTTCCAGACGCGTGAACCGGAAGAAGCGGTGCTTCCGCGAGATCGCCGCGGATATACTATCAGCCCTATCGCAGAGGCCCATGAAGCTAACTGAGATCTCACTGAGCGCGAACATCCCCACGGACAGGTGCAGGAGGGTGCTGGACTTCCTACGGGCGAGGAACCTCGTCTCGCTCACCGGCAGAACATACAGCATCACCTCTAGGGGCGCCGCGTGGCTCGCCGAGTTCAGGAGGCTCCAGGCCCTGTGCTGTGGCTCCTCCGAGGTCAAGATAGAGGAAGCGCTCGAGCCCCAGTCCACGGGTACGCCCCGCTAGCGCTCAGTAAGCGCTCAATTAAAAACGCTCACTGATCCCTCTCCTCGACCACCCTCTCCACCTGCCTTCTGAGCTCCTCCAGTTTCCCCAGAGTACCCTCCTCCCTTGACCTCCTCTCGAGGTACTCTCAGTCCAACCTATCCCACTGCGCGGCCATGACCATCGCGGCTTTCTCGCAGTGTAGGTCAGACTGCCAGTAGACGCACGCGTTCAGGCACGAGACGACCGACTCCTACGGCGGCTCGACGTAGACAGCCTTCCCGTTCACCGTGAGCCTGACAGGCGCCTTAGGCCTGCCGTAGCTCCTCGACACTATGTCGATCGCGTACTCGAGGCCCCCATATACCCACACTCTGCTCCTCCACTCCTCCAACAGCCCAAGGGCTCTCCGCGGGAGGTCCGCCGCCCCCTCAACAACCACGTCCACGTCGCCCGTCCTGTAGGCACCGCCGCTTTAGATCTCGACCGCGAAGCCGCCCATAATGATCAGCCTGCCCAGCTCCCTCTCCTCGAGGAAAGTGTTGACCGTGGCCAGCACCTCGAGGACGGAGCCGCTAGCCAGCGCCTTCCCTATCTCCTCGGCTAGCTCTCGCTCTAAGCTCTCCCCCAACCCAGTCCACCCCTCGGAAGAGCTCCCAGTAGAGGAGCGCAAGCGCCGCCGCCTTCTCAATCTCAGGGCCCCCCGGCCTCCGCCGACCTCATACTGGAGACCGGGCTGCCGCGCTACCAGCAGCTCCACGCCGAGAGGGCCAGGCTGGTCTACAGCGCCGTCAAGGCCGAGCCACTGGTGAGGGACCAGAGCGTAAGGAGCAACACGGTCGCTGCCTTCCTCCCGCCGAAAGCGAGCGACGCGGTTAGGGAGCTTGCCACTAGGGGCTACGTAGTCGCAGGCGGTATGGGCGAGCTGAAGGGGAAGGTGGTCAGGGTGGGGCTCATGGGCGAAATCGAGCCAGGAGACCTGGAGGCCGTCGCGGCGGTCCTCAACAAGTACGCGGGCTAGGGCCTCAGCCTGACCTCGCCGGCGTACCTCAGCGTCGAGAGGGTGTTCTCAACGTCAACCCTAGACGCAACGCCTACCCCGCTGAGGCTGTAGGTGTAGACGCGCTTCGCGAGCCCCGGGTTGGCGTCGACTGTGCTCAGCGCGTGGTTCCAGGTGTTCACGTAGAGCGTGAGCTCGGGGCCGCTGAAGGCCTCCAGACCCTCCAGGTGGGCTGAAGTGGAGAAGCCGGCGCCGCCGCTCCCTATGGGCGCTACGCTCCTGAGGCCGAGCGTCCCGTTGAGTACGAGCGCCAAGCCCTGGAACTTCACGTAGCCCCCCTGCTCCGAGAGGACCACGTAGAACGTCTCCACGTCCTTAATCCTGCCCCACGAGACCAGCCTCCAGGCGTCGTACCAGAGGTCCTCAGTTGACCCAGGTAACCCCCTGTCCTCGTCACCGAACACCACAGTGACCTCAACGGCGGTAGCCCCATCCGCGCTGAAAGCGCAGGCGTAGACCCCCTCGACCCCGTTCCCGGCTTCTACGTCTACAGCGGGCTGTACGATCCTCAGCACTAGCGGGGGTGGTGGGCCGCAGGTCACCGGCGGGGGTGGAGCCCCGGCCCCGGAGCTCACCGACTTCCCCCAGCTGAAGTACTCTGGGGGCATGCTCGGCAGGCCGAGCCTCGACAGTATGAGGTTGAAGAGCTCGAAGGCTCTCCCCCTGTCGAACTCTGCCTCGGGGTCCAGGACCATCCTCCTGAGCGACTCAACAGCCTCGCGGAACCCAACGTCGTGAGCGTAGGCTTCGAGGAACCTTTCCTCGAGCCCCTTCACCTCGCTAGTGGCGGAGCGGGGCTGGTGGACGAAGAGAGCGGCGAGGATAGCGGCAACCGTGATAACCGAGAGGGTGATCAGCGCAACACGGAGCCTGGAGCGAGGCACGCAATCCAAAACGGGGGCTTGCGATAAAGCTTTGCGGCGCAGGGGTTGCCTATCCGCAGGGCTCCTTGCCGCATCGCGCGCCGCGCCTCCCCGGGGGGTTACGGGTCGATCCCCACGCGGTAACTCTACTCCGCAAGCTTAACAGCCAGCAACATTATGTCGCGGTACCTCCTCTCCTCGAGTATCGTCCTGAGGATTTCCACGGAAACGCCGGTGTAGCCGTGAATCGCGACGTTCCGGAAGCCGATGACCCTCCTCAGGAGCGCCGCCTCGCTCTCCGAGAGAACCCCCGCCTCGTAGAGCACCTTCGGGATGTCCCTGTAGCGCTCAACGTAGCCTAGCCCAGCCTCAGCGATCACGTGGGAAGCGAGGTCTATCAGCGCCTGGGAGGACGTCTGGAGGACGTGCAGGACTGAGTTGAGGTGAAACTCGTCCCCGAGGAGGCCGGAGACGCCGAGCTCCCCCACTTTGCCGTCCAGGAGCGAGACGTTCCTCTCGATGAGCTTGAGGAGGCTACCGAGCTTCAAGGCCCAAGCCCACCCTGCGCTTCAGCGCCTCAATGTACCTCCGCTCTAGGTCCATCTTCTCGCGGAAGACCTGGAAGTCGAGGAACTCCGACAGGACCCTCAGCCTCAGCTCGCTGCAGGCTGCTTTCTCCGCGCAGTAGACCGTCACCCCCCTCACCACCGCCTTGTAGGCGAGCCCGATCGGCAGGTCATCCGAGTCGAGGAACACGACGTCGACGCGGTCCTCCGGGACGCCGAACGCCTCGGAGGCCAGCTCCGCTATTTCGGTAGCCAGCAGAAGCCTGCCCTCAGCGTCCACCTTCTTTGGTAGCACGGCCACGTCCACGTCGCTCAGCCCGCCAGCCCTCCCCTCAGCCACGGAGCCGAACAGCGACACGAAGACAACCCTGCCAGCCAGCCTGCTCGACACAAGCTCCCTAAACGCCTCGACGCCCACACCAACGCCTCGACCGCCTCCCTTATAAGCCTAGCTCGCGAACCCTGCACCTGCGGCACGGGGAAAGCGGGAGCGCGGCGCCCCTCACTCGGCTTTGGCCGGCCCGACCGCGGAGTAGTAGCCCCAGGCGTAGAACGCCGTGGCGACCGCAAGCAGGACGGCTGTGTCCCAGGGGGTGGGGATGAGGCCGAGAGGCTCAACCGGGAGGAAGTTGCTGTACGTGAAGGTCTTGTCGCCCAGCAGCGAGAGAATCGGCACGGAAGCCACGTAGGCGAGCAGCCACAAGGACCTCCTGAGCTCCGCGGCGCTGAGCCTCGAGAAGACCCTGTAGACCGGGACGGCGAGGAGCATCAGCAACGAGCCGGTGAGGGTCCAGGGCCAGCAGGCCCAGTACATGTAGAGGGTCGAGAGGGCGAAGCCCAGCCAGCCCAGCAGCAGCGGCGCGGGGGCCCTGAACGGCCTCGCTGCATCCCGGAGCATCCTCCGGGATACGGGGAGCGACAGGGAGCTCGTCGCGTATGCTAGGAACGCGGCGATCATCGACAGGAGCACCACGCTGGGGAAGGAGGGGACGGCGAGCATCACCAGGCCGGTCAGAAGGGACGAGAAGACCAGGGCGTTGGCCGGCGTGCCGAACCTCGGGTGGACCTCCCCCAGCCTCGCCCAGAGCCTCGACTCCCGCGCAAGGGCGAAGGCAACCCTGCCCTGAAGGAGCACCCAGGCGGAGAAGCAGCCCAGCGTGCTCAGCGCGGCGCCGGTGAACGCCAGGTGGGCCACGGCGGGCATGCCGAGTGACTGGGCGACGTCCGCGAAGGGGGAGGAGAGGTTAGCCAGGGAGGCCCAGTCCCCCTCCCGCAGGCCGAGGAGCCCCCAGTCCACGGAGCCAACGAACGCGGCGAACGCGAGGGCGTAGACCAGCGTCACCAGCGAGACGGTCAGGAGCAGGCTCCTCGCGATGTTCCTGTCGGGGTCCAGCGCCTCCTCGCCAACCAGGCTCACCGACTCGACTCCGGCGTACATCCAGAACCCGAACGCCACGGCGAGCGCCAGGCCCTGCGCCCCGTAGGGGGCGAGGCTGGAGAAGTTCGAGGGCTTGAAGCGGAGCAGCAGCGCCGCAGAGACCGCGGCGATCGCAGCGACCTTCGCCACCGTCAGCGCTAGGCTCAGGCCCGCGCCGAGCCTAACCCCCCTGACGTTCACGTACGTGACGACGGTCAGGATAGCCAGCGAGAGGCCCACCCCGTAGCCCGTCAGCGTGAGGCCCTCCGCGAGCCAGGGCGCGTAGAAGGAGAGGTAGAGGACGAAGGAGTATATGATCGCGGCCGTCCCCACGACGCAGGACAGGTAGTAGCTCCACCCCGTCACGAAGCCCGCGAAGTCGCCGAGGACTTCTCGCGGGAAGTAGTACACCCCGCCGGCCCTCGGGAAGAGCGTTCCCAGCTCAGCGTACACCAGCCCGAGCATAAGCGTCGCGCCGCCCATGAGGAGCACAGCCAGCACCGCGGAGGGGCCGGCGACGGAGGCTAGTAGCCCAGGAGTCGAGAACACGCCCGAGCCCACCATGCTCCCAACGCTCACTCCGGTCAAAGCCGCCAAGCCGAGGACGCGCCTGAGCTCCCGACGCATAGCCCTTAACCCGTCCGAGACCTTTTTTGAGCCTTTCCAATCTATACGCGTCGGTAATCAGCACCGGAGAGCACGCGTAGCGCAATCCTCCCAGGCGAGATGAGCCCCGAGCATCCCACCGCAGGTTGAGGGTCAGAACGGAAAGCCCCGCCATGGTTTTTTAACACATTGGAAAAGGAGCACCATAAAAGCCTGAGCCACGTATGGTTCATGATGGTTAAGAGGGTCGAGCACGCTGGCGGCGAGCTCTACGCGTGCGAGGTCTGCGGGCTCGTGTACAGGGACTTCGAGCACGCTTTAGCCTGCGAGGAGTTCTGCAGAAGCCACCCCGGCCGCTGTAGCCGATCAGCGTCCGCGAGGGCCGTGGGGCGGCTTCTCCCAGACGGGGGCCTCCAGCTCTTCCGCTGAGCGGGCAACGACACGTGAAAATGGCTAGATATCGCGCCCTCGACATAAAGGAATACAAGCCTCCCCCTGAATGGTGCAACCGTGCGAGCAGCGAAGCCCAGAGCCCTGAAGGTCTCGCTCGCCTCGACCCTGGGCGTCCTCGCGTTCCTCACAAAGCTCCTGCTCCCAACCCCCTACGACAAGCTCCTCATAGTCCTGCACGCGTACCTCCTAGCCCTCAGCTCCCTCATCGCAGGCGGCTTCGGCGCCACATACACGGGCCTGGTCGTGGGGGTCCTGACGACGTGGTGGAGGCCCGCCTTCTTCCCACTAAGCCTAATCTTCGACGCCTTCTACGGGCTCACCACAGACCTCCTCATCAGGGCGCTGAAAGCGGAGAGCCGGGCCAGAGTGCCTGCTGCGCGCCTGACAGCTGCTCTGGCCGCGAGCTCCGCGCTCACAGGCGTAACCTCGATGACGGCGGCGGTGGCCCTCGGCTTCCTCGGGATGAACCCGGCTCTCTACGCGGTCATCCTGGTCGCCGGGACGCTCGAGGGCGCCGCGGCGGGCTACCTGGCCTCAACGACATGGAACAGGTACCTCTCCAAGCACCTCGGCGCAAGCCGCTAGTATCCCGTGGGAATGGAGAAGCCCGTCACTTTAGCCTGGACTGCTCGCGCCGCTCTACCCGACCCCCTTCAGCGGCTCTGTGCCCTGGGCAGGGAGTAGCCTCCCACGAGGTTCCGCAGGGCCAAATGTCAGCGCGAGTTAGTTCACTCGTATAATTCAAAAAAACTTATTGTGTTGCTTGGCAGTTCGCCTGTGGGTGCTTAAACGTGCTCGGACGAGGGAGCGGGGAACAGTCTAAGATCATGCCCCTGGTTCGCTCAGTTTTCTCGTGCTTCACTTATAATGAGCGGTACGGTGGTCTGGCATGCAGGTGAGTGTAAGCGTTAACCTAAGGGCCGCTGTCGAGTACGTCCTCTCGAAAAGGGGCAGCGACGGAGGCTACCTGTTCTACCAGTACCTCGACATGTTCGAGTCCTCAGCGGAGGACACCTACTTCGCCTTAGCCACCCTGAAGGCCCTGGGGGTGGATCCGCCCGACAGGGAGAAAACCGTCCGCTTCCTTAGGTCCAGACAGCTTGAAGACGGGAGCTACAGGAGCGTAGAGGTGGCCTACTACGCCGTAAAGGCGCTGAGCCTTCTCGGCGAGACGCCCACCGACCCCGAAGGGGCCGCGTCGTTCCTGCGCCGAAGCCTAGCCCAGCTCCTCGCCAGGCCGGACCTCGAGCCTACAATCATAAACGAGGAGGAGCAGGAGGGCGACGGCCCCCTCAAGTCGAAGGACGCGACAGCACTGCTGACGCCAGCCGACATGCCGAGCGCGGCCGACGAGATCGCAATGAGCGTGGTGGCGCTGAAGGCTCTAGGCTACGACCTAGCCGGGCTGGAGGAGCCCGTGGCCAGCTTTCTCCTCGCGCTCAGGAAGAGCGACGGAGGCTTCGGGGCGAGGGACGTCAGCGTCGAGTCAACGTACAGGGTCCTCGAAGCGCTACACGCCCTGAACCGCCTGCCGCAAGACCTCGAGCCAACCCTCGGGTACCTGAGGCGCTCAGAGAACCCGGAAGGCGGCTTCAGCGCGAGCCCATACACGAAGAGCAACTTCATCGAGCACCTCTACTTCGGCCTCACGTCGCTCAGGATCCTCGGCGCGAAGCCCAACCACAGAGCCGCACACATAGACTACGTGGCCAAGTGCCAAAGCGAGAAGGGAGGCTTCAAGAGAACGCCGCTCCTGGGAATACCCACCATCGAGTACACATACTACGCGGTTGCCAGCCTAAAGGAACTAGGAGCGATTTAAACCCAGACCCTCCACCCAGCATCCTTACGCGCGGTGCCGGCACGCTCCTCTAAAACTTTTTCCTCCCGAGCGGCCTCCGCCAGAAACGCGCCGCCAGCCTCGCCTCCTCGACTAGCATACTCACGCTCAGGTAGACGACCAGGCTGGCGTCGACGAAGACCCTCGCAGGAGCTCCTCCTCCAGCTCCACCCCCTCCAGCTCGCCCAGCCTCTCCTCCCCTCATCCTAGCCCTCCTCTCCATGTCCACCTCACAACCTCCTCGGGGTTCTCGACTCCTCTGAGCAGGATCCCCCCCTTCGCCAGCTCGAGAAGTAGCACCCCCTTCAAGATCCGGTAAGCCTCACTAAGCGCCTTCGGGATAACTACCTGTCCCTTGGGGCCGACCCTCACGCGGATTCTAACCATCCTTTGCACTTCTTCCAACCATGATTCATACATGATTCATACGTTACTTTGCTTCCTCACGTGGATTGAGAAGGCCTCCTCTTATACGAGGTCACTCCTATTGGCCTCCGGCTGCAGTGAGATTCGGATGAGGGAGGTTGGACACAGAGAAGCGAACAGAAGCTTCGAAGGGTTTTGTCGTATCACGGCCTTCTGCGTTTTACACATAACATATATGATAGATTTTAAGGATAAAAATACAAATAAGTTTATATATGTCTCATTTTTTCTGCATTTATGAGGAAAAAAGTAAAAAGCCGTAAAGCCGGCTTCCTCTCCGCGTTCCTCGCACTAGGCGTGCTGGCCCAAGTGCTGTTCACGGCGAGCGCCCAGCCCCAGGGGTACACGCTCGTCTACTCCTCTCCCTTAGCCTACCCCTCCGAGGGGGCTGAGTGGATGAACCCCAAGGCTGTCTACGTGAAGGCCGACGGGGAAGGGCTGTACTTCTACGTCGAGTACTACGGCCCTATGCCCAGCTCCGGGGATGAGTGGAGGCGCATAGCCATAGACCTTGACTCAGACGGCAACCCAGCTACAGGCGATAGGAGCTCGGCGGACTTCGGTGCAGACTACGATTTCCTCTTCGTCACAGCCGGAGACCCCTCGAACTGCCCAGACACCTTGTCTGCAGGTGGGCAGAGCTAACCCCCTGGAACACCACGCTGAACTGGTTTGACCTCGACAATTCGAGGAACGTGACGGCGAGCGTGAAGCAGGAGCCCGGGCTAAGCTACGCTGAAATACGATTCAGCAAAGAGGACGTCAACTTCAGCCAAAGCAAGGTGAAGTTCAAGCTGACCTTCATCTCCCAGGTCCTAGCCATCCCAGACGCCTCGGCGAGCTACGTGCTGGGCTCCTCGGCGGCCCGGGTAACCGTCGACGGCAACACCGCCGACTGGGGCTCCACAGCCCCCCTGCTGAAATTCCCCTCAAGGTCCATAGCCCCGCCTGACCTCGAAGTCTCCAGCGTCTACGTTGCAGACGACACCGAAAACCTATACCTCAGGATAGACACGAGGCGGGCTCCAGCCACAAGCCTTAAAGGCGGCTACCTCTCGCGGTCCCTATACGTATACTTCGACACAGACGACGACAGCAAGACAGGGGACCCCTGGCACAGTGGAGCAGAGCTCCTCCTAAAGGCGGAGTTCAACGTAAACCCAACCCGCAAGAGCAGCACCGCAGTCTACTACAGGTACTCGGGGGACTGGAAAATGCTCGCCATCAACGACTCAAACACGGGTTTCAACGACGCCTTTGAGGCCAAAATACCCCTAAGCTACATGGGAGCAAAGCCCGGGCAGCGCATCAAAATACATCTCACGTGGATCCTCTGGCAGTTCGTCGCCGAGACCCCAGTCCTCGAGTACCCGCCCACAACACCCACCACCGAGGTCTCGCAGCCTGCAAAACCCACAGAGAGCACACCAAACCCCCAGACCCCACCCGAAGCTCAGCAACCAACCCAGACCCAGCAGCCCCCGCAACCCTCCACCCAGCCCGCAACACCATCCAACTCCACAAGCTCACTCAGCGCCGAGGCGCTCCTCGCCCTGGGTGTCCTGGCCCTAATCGTAGCTATGGCTCTGCTGGCAACCAGGAGGAGAAGAGCCCCGCCCCCACCCCCTCCACCAAGCTAGCTAGCCTTAAGCAAGGAGCAAGCTGAAGAGCTAGAAAGGGAGAATCGTTGCACGAGCTTAAGGCCCCAGCCTCAAAGCCCTGGTATGCATGCGTGGAATAGGGGAAAAGACTGCAGTAGCCCTACCAAGCGGCATACAAAATTCTCGAAAATGCTTAATCCTCGACCCCGCTTAAACCTCATCTAACCCGCCCACGAGCCCAACAGCCCCTCGCGGAGCCCACCCCCGCTAGCCTCAACGACTTTATAAGCCCCGCACCCTAAACAAAGTAGGGCAGATGGCGCATCTGGAGCTTCGGAAAAGGCTGCTCGACCTGCTCAAGGAGGACGAGGAGCTACGATACGCCGTGGCGGGCCTCCTGGGCCTAGAGGACCTCAGAGCATCGGCCAAAAGGCTCGAGGAAGCCCTCGCCAAGCTAGCCGAGGCGCAGGCCAGGTTCGAGGAGAGGCTCTCAGAAGTCGAGACCCGAGTAGGTCGGCTTGAGGAGGCAATCGCCAAGCTGGCCGAAGCCCAAGCAAAGTCGGAGGAGAGGCTCGCAGCCCTCGAGGCACGCACCGGCAAGCTGGAGGACGCGGTAGCCAGGCTTGAGACCGCGTTGGCGAAGCTTGCTGAGGCGCAGGCAAAATCGGAGGAGAGGCTGTCCAGGCTCGAGGAAGCTGTCGCCAAGCTAACCGAGGGGCTCGACGCTCTCCGAGTCGAGGTGGGGAGGCTCTCCGAGACACTGGGCTTCGGTCTCGAGGACATCGCGAGGGTGGGCCTCCCCGGCTGGCTGCACAGGCACCTAGGGGTCGAGGTTGGGGAGCTGAGGAGGGAGTTCCTCCAGGTAAAGGGGGAGGAGGTGAAGGTGAACCTCTACGGGGAGGGCTCCCTCAACGGGGAGAGAGTCGTCGTCCTCGGCGAGGTCAAGTCCAAGATCAGCGACTCCGACGTCGAGCGCTTCTACAGGCGCGTCTACAAGCCAGCCTCAGAGGCCCTCGCGTGCAGGACCATAGGCGTGCTCTTCGGCTACCTCATCTACCCACCCGCCAAGGAGAGGGCGCGCAGCCTCGGGCTGCACACCGTAGCCAGCTACGAGAGGTGAAGCCGCAAACCCCCTTATCCGCGGAGCCTTGAAACCTTTAACCGGCGCGCAGGCTCTAACCCCTGCCGGTCTTCGCGAGCTCCTCCCTGATCCTCGCGTAGAGACCCGCTGAGACCCGAAAGCCCCTCAGCACGAGCCTGTCTAGGATCAGCAGAGCCTCCTCCGGCGCCACCGCACCCCTCCTCGCCGCGGCGACGAGGACGTAGAGAGTCCCGTGGACCTCAAGCCCCAGCGAGCGGGCCACGAGCCTAGCAGCCCTGTCGTCCACGAGCACGTGGCAGGGCCTCATGAGCAGCGCCAGGGCAAAGACCTCAGCCTCCCCTCTGTGGATCAAAGGTGCTGAGCGAGCGATCACGTCGGCCTCTCCTCCAGGGGCTTCCGCGACGCGCACCAAGCCAGACTCCACCGCAGACTTAACGGCCTCGACGTCCGAGAAGCCTCTCTCAAGCCCCCTAACCACGACTTCCTCGTACACGGCCCTCGGGATCACGACCTCCTCGTAGACCGCGCCGAGGAGGCGCAGGGCGCGAGTCCTAGCCAGGTGTATCAGGGGCGTGGAGTTAGCTACCGCCCTCACCGAGCGCAGCCCTCAAGTCCTCCTCCAGCTCCCGCAAGCCGTACTGAACCTCAACCTCCCGCTTCTCCAGCTCTCCCACCATCTCCCAGAGGCTCAGCCCCGCCAGCTCCGCCGCTCTCCACAGGGTAACCCGCCCCTCACGGTAAAGCCTCAAGGCGAGCTCGACCCTCCTCTCCCTAACACCCTGCGCGAGAATCTCTCTGACCACCTCACCCCTCTCCCGCCCCTCCAGCTTGGCCAGCTCGTCGAGCCACCTCAGAACCTCCCTGGGCACCCTCACCGAGAGAACCTCCACGCAGCTCACCGTGTACAAATGTATACGGGCAGGATATATGCTTAACCCCGCGGCGCACCTAGCCCGACTCCACCGCTGATCCAAGGGGCCTAGACCCTCAGCGGGCCTGCCGCTCGCTACCAGGCGCCGAGCTAGACCCGTTGTAGTCCCTGATGTGCCTCACAGGTTCCTCGCCGCCCAGGCTCCTCAAGAGCCTCTCGTCCGCCGTGTACACGACGGTCCCGAGCGAGCGCGCCAGTGCCACGTAGAGCGCATCGTACACGCTCACACCCCTCGCCAGGCTGAACTCCAGCGCCGCCCGAAGCAGCCCCTCGTCGACGCCCACCAGCCCGACCTCCGTCCTCCAGAGCAGCTCCAAGGCCCGCAGCGCGCGCCCCGCGTCGAGGAACCCCCTCGCGACGTACTTCCTAAGCGCGCTCGCCACCTCCACCGGCGCGGTGCACGGCGCGACGACCCTGACGCGCCCGAAGAGGTGGTCGTCCCTCAGCGCCCACGCCTGCTCGTAGAAGTCCTCGGGGACAAACCACTTGACGAGGACGCTAGCGTCGGCGACAACGCTACCGCTCATCCCGCACCTCCCTGACGAACTCCGCCGCGTAGTTGCCGCTCAGCCTCCCAATCTCCCTCGCGAGGGCCTCAGCCTCCTCCCTGAGCCTCCTCGCCCTCTCCTCCCTGACCCGCCTGGCCAGGAACTCCCTCACCTCCCTACCGTAGTCTATCCCCAGCCTCTCCAGCTCCTCCTTGAGTTGCCTGGGCACCCTGATCCCCAGCACGACTGTCGACCCCACCCCGCTCACCGTAACACTTCAACGCTAACAACATTAATAAGCTTACTGTTAACAAACTAAGTTAACAAAGGGGGACTCTGCGCGCTCTAGCCGGGCCCCCGCCACCCTGAGCTCAAAGCAAGATTGCGAGCCACAGCGCGGCTTCATTGAGCTCAGTGCCGTAGCGCCAACGTCGAGCATCAGCAGGGCCTGCTAGCCTGCACAGTGCCGGTCAGCCCCATGAGGGGCACGGAGTTAGCTACCGGCATCAGGCGAGCGCAACCCCCCAAAGCAGTACTGAAGCACAGCCCCCCGCTTACCCAGCCCCACCTTTTAGAGGCTAAGCCCAGCGACTTGCCCCTAGGACGGTGCGACCCCGCGGCAGAGCCTCGGTGCAAGCACACCCCTCACACACTATGCGCCAGAACCTCCCCCATAACCCCCGGCTCGGCCAGCACGCTAAGCCGCAGGAACATCCCAGGAAACCCCTACGCTTACCGCGGATAACCGCATACCGCCTGCTAACCCCCTCGATGCGCAGAAAACATATCGCAGGCACGCCGTGCAGCACGGGTAGGTGTGAGCGTGTGGAGCAGAAATTCTGTGTAGATTCCTCGCACGCGAGGAGCTCTCGAGGAGGCTCAAGAGGCGGGTCCTCCTCACCGAGCCCAAGTACAGCAGGCTGGCGCGCACCCTAGCCTAGGCGGTGCGCATCAGGCGACGCAAAAGATTGCCGTCGGGCTGCACCAGCATGCTCACTCCGCGTAGCTCCAGACGCCCCTCCCCTTGAAGTTGAACACGATCGTCTTGTAGGCGCTCACGTGCTCGACCGCGTACGCCACCCCCTCCCTCCCGATGCCCGAGTCTTTACGGCCGCCGAACGGGTAGTAGCCGATCCCGTGCCTCGGCATGTCGTTGACGTAGATCGCCCCGAACTCCAGGAACCTTACCAGCCTCCGGATGCGCTCCAGGTCCCTGCCGAAGATCGCCGCGTCGAGCCCGTGCCTCCTCCCGTTGGCGATCTCGATGGCCTCCTCCTCGCTCTGGAAGTCGGTCACCACAGCCACGGGGGCGAAGACCTCCTCCCTGTACAGCCTCATCCCCCTGAGCGCCTGCTTGTCCAGCACTTCAACCAAGGTCGGCTCAACCAGCGTGGGGCCCAGCCTGCGGCCGCCGTACAGCACCCGCCCGCCCATCCTCAACGCCTCCTCCACCGCGCTCAGCATGTCCTCGACGGCCCCCTCGTCGATCAGCGGGCCCATCACCGTCTCGGGGCTCCTCGGGTCGCCGACCACCACCTTGGAGAGCTCCCGCACAAGCCTCTCGGTGAACTCCCCGTACACGGGCCTCTCGACGAGAACCAGCTTCACCGCGTCGCACCTCTGCCCCGAGTAGCTGTACACCCCGGCGGCAACCCCTTCCGCGGCCAGCTCCAGGTCGGCGTCCGCCAGCACGATCGCCGGGTCCCCGCCGCCCAGCTCCATCACGAACTGCTTGATCCCAGCCCTGGCAAGGATCCTCCTGCCCGTCTCGCTGCTCCCAGTGAAGCTGATCACGCTCACCCTGTCGTCCGAGACCAGCCTGTCGCTCTCGCTACCCGGCAGCGTGACGACCGCGAAGGACTCAGCCGGGAAGCCCGCCGCCTCAGCCAGCCTGGCGAACAGCAGAACCGGCAGGGGGTCAGCGGACGGGGGCTTCAGCACCACCGCGTTCCCCGCGACCACGCTGTACGTGAATTTCGCGACGCTGTCGAAGAGCGGGTAGTTGAACGGCGCGACAGCCAGCACGACGCCGTACGGCTCCCTCCTCACGATAGCCTCGGTCCCAGCCGTCGTCGAGTCCCAGTCCCCCGGCGCGTACTCCCCGAAGATCTTCCTCGCGTCAAGGCTTGCCCTCCGGAGCCTGATGATGCTGGAGTCCACCTCCCCCGCCGCCTGCCTCCGCGTCTTCCCCGCCGTCACCACCAGCGACCACTCAAGGTCCTCCCTGTACCTCTCCAGGAGCCCCGCGAGCCTCTCGAGCAGCTCCAGCCTCCTCCACCCAGGAGTGTCCCTGATCGCCCACCTCCCCCTCCTGTACACCCTCTCCAGCGCCGCGTCCACCTGCCCCCAGGAAAGCCTAGGCACCTCCGCCACCACCGACAGGTCGATCGGGCTCCTCACCCTCGTGTACTCGTCAGCCGAAACCCACTCGCCAGCCAAGTACGTCTTGAACCTCAGCACCCCGCCAGCCTCCTCGAAGATCCCGGAGAAGACATCCCCCTTAACCCGAAGCTCAACCCTACCCAGGTTACCCGTCACTCCAATCACCACGCAGAAACAACCCCCAAGCCATAAAAAACCAGCGTATCCCACATGGATATTAAACTGATTTCGACATATCGAGACCACAACCAGTACACCAGCCCAGCCCCCGCCTCTCGGCTAGCCACCAGTCCCTCGGCGAGCCAACAACACGCCCCAGCACCGACGCCCCCTTGCTCCTGACGCTTCAGAAACAAAACACCTATAGCTTGCCCTCTAGCAAGCAAGGTTAACGTGCTAAACAGGTCTCCATGCTTAAAAAGTAACAAGTAACCCTATCAGTTTCAGCCACCCTCTATCATAGAGGTTGGGCTCAATCAGGATTATGTTTTTTATAAGAGTTGCGAGCTATCCAATTGAGCGCTATGCCCCCGTGGTACGTGCACGAGGCCGTTGCAAGGGACGTTTTCTCGATACCCGTGGAGATCACGCGGGAGGTGAACCGGCTTATCGACGCCGGGCCTGTGCACGACGCCGGCAGGTACATGCCCGAGGAACCCTCCCTCTTCGAGCTATACTTCAGGCTAGAGGAAGCGCAAGAGAAGTCGAAGAAGCGCTGGGAGGCGGAGCACGTCGTAAGGAGTATCCTGGGCCGCGGGCAGCTGTGGGTCGACGCGTTCCTCGTCCACCACTTCCTGGACGTTCTCGGGCCGAGGGCCGCTGCCCTGAAGGTCACCGGCTACCCCTACGAGGAGGCCAGGCTCGGCATGATGCACGGCGCGGTGGCCGACCTGGTTTACCACTTCAGCCTCTCTGAGCTGACGGCGAGGTACGCTGACGAGCGCTACCTGCTAGAGAAGTTCGGAGGCGAGGTCTTCGACCGGGTGGTCTTCCACGAGGCCTTCGACGGGTGGGCTCAGCTCGTGGCAAGCAAGGAGCTGGAGCTCGAGAGAAGCACGGACGTTGCTAGGCGCGTCGAGGAAATTACCAGGAGCAAGCTCAAGAAAATCGACAGGATAAGAATTCCCAGCCTCTGGTACGTTGAGAGAGATGAAGATGCGAGGCCCTTCAAGCTGGAAAAGATCCGCGGAGACGCCATGTACTACGTCTCCCTCCTCGCGGCAAGGCTCTCCCACCTCTTCTTCTACGCGCTCCTCACGCCGCTAAGCCAACAGATGATCAGCGAACGTCTCCTAAAGGTAGGATTGAACGCGAACTCCTCTATAGCTAGGAATGCGCACGCGGCGTGCATGAGTACCGACAATGAGGGCAGTTGCTACGAGGCCGCCCTGAGGGAGGTTAGGCGGTCTGCCGACCTTCTCACAAAAGCCCACTTGGAGGGTGGCGGGGACTTCAGGATCCAAGTCCCGGAGCGCGTCTTCGAGGAGTACGCCAGGATCTTCGCGAAAGGCTACTTCACAGTCAAGAAGATTATAGAGGAGTCAGCGTAGACCTTCCCAGGGCCCATTCGCTTAAGGCATTTTTCCCCGCGCTGCCTGCCACCTCAACGAGCGCCACAGCCCAGCCTACACGCCGCTGACGCCACCGAAGGTGCTCGCCCGCGCCCGCGGCGCACCGCCTACACGCTCACTAGCGCGTCGGCTAAAGTGGGTTGCTCCAGCCACCCAGCTAGGTGAATGAAGCGGTACGACCCATCCTTCTTCTCCATCTTGACCCTGTAGGTCGGCACGTAAAGCAAGCTGACTGCTCTCACCTCCAGATCGTAGAGCTCCTCGACCACGCGTCTGAGGTGGTCTAGGTCGATTCTTGGCTCTGAGGAGCGGCCCCGCGGTGGGCCTTTCTTTGCTGCTTCAGGCTCTACCAGACTGGAGCCGGCTTCCTCGAGCTCCTCGATCGTCGGGAACGGGGAGCTGTAGACCCTCACCGTCCTCCTGCCTCTACTCCCCTCGCTCGCCCACGTGCCGTCATAGGCTATTTCCCTCACGAGGAGGAGCCCTTTCTCGTCGAGTTTACTCAGCACGCGTGCCAGCTTGCTCCTGCTCCACCCGGTTTCCTGGATGAGGTCCTCGGCGGCTGCGCTCTCGTACCGGCCGAGAACTCTGAGCAGCTCGAGCTCGTCGTCCGACAGGGGCTTCACGCTCACCGCCTCTATGGAGCCTCTCCCGTAGAACACCAGCCCACCGTTCACCGCGCTGACGTAGAAGCCCACCTCGCGGTGCCTGGTCACCCTCTTCCTGACGAGCACGCCTTCCTCCTCCTCATAAGTGTGGATTCCATCGATGCGGTAGAGGGGGGTGTAAACGAGGGTAGCCTCCACGGGCTCCTCCACTTTGGCGAACAGCTTCTTCACGGCGAACCTCTCTGCCAGCATGATGGCCTCGCGGGCCCCGTAGGCGGGATCGAGGTGTAGCTTCTCAAGAACCTCCTCGGCCCTAACCGCTCTTATCTCCTGAGCCATCTTGTCGAGGTCCAGGAGCTTTACACCCAGGATCTCCGCCGTCTTCACGGCGTCCTCCGTGAAGCCCTTCGCCGAGACAACGTAGACCTCAGAGGCGCCGACGTCCCTTGCGACGTGGTGCGCCTTGATGATCCACTCCTTCGGGATAGGCTTCCCGTAGTTCTTAGCCTCAACCACTCCCACAACGTCGCCCTTGACGATCAGCACGTCTATCTCGTGCCTGGCACCCGAGAAACCTGTCCTCACGACGTTCCTCCTAATGCTGTACCCCAACCCTTGGAAGTACTTCTCCACGGTCTCCTCGAACAGGTGACCCTTCCTGTATCGCTCCAGACTCTTTTTAGACGAGCTCTTGGCCTTCCTACCGCTAGCCCTTTTCGTTTTCACATCGATTCATCTACTTTTAGGGAGCTTGGCTCGAATAAAAGTTTACGCTGAGGGCAGGAGTGGCATTAAAACGTCTAGATGCGCAACTCCCCTCTCCTAATCCATATACATTGGAGCACGTTGCGGAAGCTAGCCCTCAAGGTAGACCCTACCGTCCATTACCTTGAACCTCTCCTCAGCGGCAGACTCTGCGCTTAGAGCCCCCTTCAAGCAGAAAAGCACCGGGCAGGGGAACGTATCCCTAAACCACACGAGCGGAAAGCCTCTCCTCAGATCCCCATGCTCCCACTCGTTAGCCTACCCCGGGCTCCTGAGCCCTGAACCGGACCAGCTTATCGGCAGACGAGCCCCCAACCCGTCTAGAAGTCGCCCCGGGCGCCGTTGCGAACAGCGCACTGGCCTCCATCAGAGGAAGTGCTCTAAAAAGGGACGCTTAGACTTAAGCGTGCCTAGGCTGTGGAAGAGTATTGACTCGGCGAGCCCACTGCTTTATCCGAGGCTTCCACGGGTTCGAGAAAAACGCTTCTAGTGACTCCTTGTTCTCGCACGGGATGGTAGCCCAGCGAGCTCCTCGACGCCATAGCCGGCGCGCTAAAATCACCTAAAGTATGTTGAGAGCCCCTTTAAACGTTATTTTCAGCAGTGAAAAGATTAGCTATATTTAAGGTTTTCTCTGGGAGGGTTAGGCTGGAACATAACCCAGTTATTTTATATTTCAAATTTCATTAATATTGCGAACTTTTAAAATAGAGGGAGGGTTCGAAGTCACAACCACGGGAAGAGGCATGCTGTAAAACGCGTGTTCGCAAGGGAGCAGGGAGCAGGTCGAAAAGGAACACTTAAATACCCCCTCCCACACCGTTTAACGGCAGAAGTCAAGAGACAATTGAAAGTGGGTAATACGGCACCTGTCTCTCACCCGATTCATACCACCAGCAGAAGTCAAGAGACAATTGAAAGTTACCCTTCCAGGCGAGCACCACGGGTATCACGCGGTTCATGACGTGCAGAAGTCAAGAGACAATTGAAAGGGCTCTCGAAGCGCGTCCTCGAGGTATGGGTTGACTCGCAGAAGTCAAGAGACAATTGAAAGTCGCCTACAGTTGTCCAGTTGTACCTAGGCAACAGCTCCCGCAGAAGTCAAGAGACAATTGAAAGAATGTGCAAACAGACCCCTCAACTGCCACGCGTGTTGTACGCAGAAGTCAAGAGACAATTGAAAGCACTCCGCAAGAACAGCAGTTCCTATCCACGATTGATACAATACTGCAGAAGTCAAGAGACAATTGAAAGCTCCTGCGGCGCGGCCTCAAGCGCGGGATGGTACGACCAGCAGAAGTCAAGAGACAATTGAAAGGAAGGCGTGTCCCCCTACCTGCCACCCAACTACAAGCAGGGCAGAAGTCAAGTGACAATTGAAAGGAAAGGGAGGCCGCGACCCTTCCAGACCCCGAAAACGGTGAGGCAGAAGTCAAGAGACAATTGAAAGCGAGGCACAGCATGGTACAGCGCAACCACCACAGCGGCATACGCAGAAGTCAAGAGACAATTGAAAGATCATCTTCGACTTGGACATGCAGTTGCGTAGGCTCTACAGGGTTCTAGCAGAAGTCAAGAGACAATTGAAAGAGCATCCAGGTGCCCTCGCTCGCGCAACCGGCAGCCAAGAGCAGAAGTCAAGAGACAATTGAAAGTTGCAGGCGCTAAAGCAGGTGAGGGAAAGAGAGCTTGGACACAAGCAGAAGTCAAGAGACAATTGAAAGTTCGCCAAAAACGCTGGGTGGGGGACTGTTAGGATCAAGCTGGGCAGAAGTCAAGAGACAATTGAAAGCCGGCACCGCTGTTGCCGTAACAATCTCTCCCATTGTGCAGAAGTCAAGAGACAATTGAAAGTACGACGTGGCGCACGGGCGGAAGCAACTCACCGACATAGGCAGAAGTCAAGAGACAATTGAAAGCTACTCATTCCCATCTACCCTTCTAAACACGAAAACATAGCAGAAGTCAAGAGACAATTGAAAGACCTTGTCTCTCCAACCTTCCGGCTCCGGACCTGTCTCCGCAGAAGTCAAGAGACAATTGAAAGATGCAGGAGCGCGTAGTATACGACCCGATGAGCGGTCAGCAGAAGTCAAGAGACAATTGAAAGGACATCGCACTCGTCGAGCCCCAGCTCCTCGCCGAGGAAAACCGAGGCAGAAGTCAAGAGACAATTGAAAGTCGTGAACTGGTGAGGAAAGGACTGGCAAGCAATGTATCACCACGCAGAAGTCAAGAGACAATTGAAAGCGGGAAGCTGCCATGCTAGACAGGCTGCGGGGCCTTCCGCAGAAGTCAAGAGACAATTGAAAGCAGACACTATTCTGACCTCGGCCTCCGAGGGGAGCGTGGGCAGAAGTCAAGAGACAATTGAAAGTCCCTCGCTGGAACTCCGGTCAGTGTGACTCCGTCTAGGCTATGCAGAAGTCAAGAGACAATTGAAAGGCATGTTACGGTACTTCTTCCCGTCCCTACCGTAGCTCCTCGCAGAAGTCAAGAGACAATTGAAAGACTAGCTTGCACACGGGGCAGGGTTCTCTCCAATACCCGTGCAGAAGTCAAGAGACAATTGAAAGAGGGATACTCCAAGCGCCCAGTTCCCACTAGCTTTATCGTTCGCAGAAGTCAAGAGACAATTGAAAGCTGAGGTACTTCCCATTCCTGTGGAAGTTCTACGCGAATGCAGAAGTCAAGAGACAATTGAAAGGTACCTCTGTGAGCGAAACCTCCTCTTCCTCCTTCAGCTTCTTCCTTGCAGAAGTCAAGAGACAATTGAAAGTTCTGTTGTCGAATTTCGACGAGGAGACTAAGAAGAGGCTTGCAGAAGTCAAGAGACAATTGAAAGTAACTGCAGTATCGATAGTCTTAATTATGCGTTGAAACCTTGTTTCGCAGAAGTCAAGAGACAATTGAAAGCTCCGTGACCAGGAACGCCTCGAGGATGTAGCGCTTCTTGTCCGGCAGAAGTCAAGAGACAATTGAAAGACGGAGAGGGGCTGGGCGCGTTCTGGCCGGGCGAGTTAGAGGTACTGCTTCACCCCCGGTTGGCTAGCGTGGACGCTTTCCTATCGAGGGGTTGCGTGTGCCTGGGCCTTTGATGCTGGCTCCAGCCTCGGCGGAAGACTTATTTTATAGGGTTGTGCCTGCTGGTTGGGGGGCGCCTTGGGTCCAGGCACCCGGGCGGCTCCGCGCGTGCGGGGAGCGCTGCTGCGGCTCGCGGTGCTCCTGGCGGTCAACCTCGCCATCGCGGTCCCCCTCTCCGTGCTGCTGGGGAGCGTCCTTCCGCTCCTCTTCAAGTACACTGAACCAACGCCGCTTCGCGCGTCGGTGCTCTCGGGCCTCATCACAGCGGTGCTCATAACTATCCTACTGCTGGCGCTGGAACGGGAGGGTGCCCGAGAGCCGAAGCGCCCTTAGCGGGCGCGTGGATACGCGGGCCGCTGGAGCGGATGGCCCCAAGGTGGCTGGGGTCAGCCAGGCGCGCCTAAGAATCCAGGCTCTCTTGGAAGTCTCCTCAGGGATGGGGCAAGGACTCCCGCGCAGCACCCAGCACCTCTCTTGGCGCCGCGTGAAGGCGATGCCTTGCAACCGGCACGGGAGCTCTTCGGTAGCCTGGGGAAGGCTGGGGGATGGGAAATCCTCAAAGGTGTCCATTTCGAGGGGCGTGCGGGGCGCCGCAGTTAGATCCAGGGGCTACCTTGAGGAGACGAGGCTGGTCGAAGCGCACCGAAGCCTCGCCGAAGGCATTAGGCCTCAAGCGAGGCGAGAACCGGATTTCTAGAGGGCTTAGGGGAAGAGCTTAAGTACCTGCATCGCGCTTTGATTTTGAGGGTTTGCGGCCGCAGAGCCCCGATGCGGTGTGGGCCCGAGCGGGGATGAAGGGCCTGAGGCGGGGCCGCGGCTCGCCCTTATTCCCCCAGCTGGACTCAAGGTCACCAGCCTATCGTAAGGCCAGCGCGGCGAAAGTCCCCGGGAAGAAACGCCACTGTTCACTAAATACAAAAATATGTTATTACCTACTTTCGCCTGCCCTATACACCCCTTCCCGGAAGCTCAGTCGAATTTTCTCGAGCGCCACCTTCAGCTTCTCGGCTTCGTTGCCGAGGAGCGTGGGCTCGCCGCCCCGGGACCTGGAGGCGTAGTTGTCGGCCAGCATGAGCGGCTCCAGGAGGGCGAACACCAGCCTCAGCCTGGGCCAGTCCCCCGCTTTGAGGTCTAGAAGGCTCCTAACCTCCTCTACCTCGCGCACGCTCAGCGCCCGCGCCAGCCGCACGGGGAGGCCGGCCCTCCTCTCCAGGAGCTCCTCAAGCTCGGCTATGCACTCCTCTGCGAACCTCAGGCCGCTGCGGTTCTGGAGTAGAGCACGGGGCTTGCGCGGCATCGTGTGGTGGTGAAGGAGGACGGCGAGAGCCGCGGCCTCTTGCAGCCCCCCGAGGGATTCGCAGGACTTTAGGATCAGGGCGGCTGAGGCGAACTCGTGCCCCTGGAAGCCTCCCCGCGCGTCCTGGAACTCCAAGAGTAGCTTGCCCGCGTCGTGCAGGGTGTAGGCGGTGAGAAGAGCCTGCTCTGCCTGCTCCGCGCTCGCGCTGAGCCGAGCCCTGAGAGCTATCATGTGCACGTAGTCGGCGTAGCCGCGCTCGAGGAACACCCGCCTGATGTAATCGAGACCCTGCTCAACGTGCTCGCGCATAGTCTGCGCCACTTTGCCCTCAGAGAAGAACGCCGCGCAGCTCAAGCCTCTCACACCCCCTACTCGGTGCACTCGGCTAGACCCCTCCCGGGGTCGTAGGTACCGGTGAAGCGGATCTCGACGCTACCCCCTAAGGCCATGCGCTTCGCTAGGCTGTAGAAGTAGCCAGGGTCGACGCTTCCCGTGGCGCCCTCGACCTCCAGGAGGCCGCGCTGGTACATCCTGTAAGCCTCTATGGGGCGCAGGAGGATCACTTCACCGTCAACGTCTACGGGGAGGCTGAACTCCCTGAGGAAAGGCTCCCGCTTCATAAGCTTCTCAATGGCTTCCAGCACCTCAAGGCTCCTACTCATGGGATCGTACAGCTTGGCCATGACTTGGCTCAGCCTGAATGCGCTCGGAAGCACCTCGGTCGCGCGCTTCCCGTGAACCTCCGCTAGAAGCTCCGCGTAGGTCGAGGGGACTCTGGGCTTGAACCCCCCGCCCCTCTCCCTCAGCCAGCGTAGCGTCTTGGAGACCTTCACCTCCTCGTACGGCGAGTAGGGGCCGTCTTCGGCCACGAGCACTGCTCCCTCGCGATCACCAGGCCTCCTGGCGACCCTCCCCATCCTCTGTATCAGGCTGTACGCCGGCGCTGGGTCCGTGACCAAGACGTCGAAGCTAGCGTCGACCCCGGCCTCGACGACCTGCGTAGCCACGAGAACGAGCGGCTCGCCCAGCTCCTCAAGCTCGCGAACCCCCTCCAAAACCTCCCTCTTGTGGAAGGGCTTCATCCGCCCGTGGAGTAGCAGCACGTTCCTCCGCGAGCCGCGAAGCCTCTCGTAGATGCACGTAGCCCTCGCGGGGTTGTTCGCCACGACCAGGACTCTCCTGTAGCCGAGGGCCTTCTCGAGGGCCTCGGCGGTGGGGGCGAAGCCCAGGCGGATCGACTTCCCGCTCTCGCTCTCCACGAATGGGTCTCCAGTCAGCGGCTCACACTTGAGGAACTCTACCTCGCTTTCCCGTGCAAGCTTGCGGAGGAGCTCCTCGTAGCCTTTGGAGAGCGTGGCGGTCATCACCACCACCGGGACGCCCACGCGGAGGAGGAAGTCGAGGACCATGTAGAACGCGTCCCTCATGTACTCCTCCTCGAGCGCGTAGTGGGCCTCGTCCAGCACCACCAGCGAGTTCAAGAGGCTGGCCTGGGTGAGGAAGTCGTACCCGAACTCCTCCCCCATCCTCACCCGCTGCAGCTTCTTCGTGTTCAGCCTCAGGAGGTCGAAGGTGAATGTATCCACAGTCGTCACGTTGAGGGGGAAGGCGTGGAAGACCTCCCAGCTCACACCCATCATCTTAACGCCGACGGCCTCCCCGCCCAGAACCCTGGCGGCCTTACCGGCAACGTCCTCCACGATGGACCTCAAGGGCAGGACGTGCACGACCTTTGAGAAGTACCTGGCGCGCGTGGCCGCCGCGAGGGCTGAGGCGAGGCTCAGCGTGGTCTTCCCGTAACCCGTGGGCGCGTTCACAACGGCTAGGAAACTGCGGCCCCCCTCGAGCACCTCGCCCGCGTGCTCGAAGAACTGCTCGAGCAGCGGGCGCCTAACGTCCCCCTCCCTGCTCACCTTACTTTCCACGGCTCTGTAGGCGTCAATCAGGATGTTGCCGCCGGGCATCGGGGCCACTACGCGATCGCCTTGAGCATGGCCTGCACGTTCTGCTCGCTCCTGAACGCCATGAGCCTCTGAGCGGCCTCCGCCCGTAGCTCTCTGTTGCGGATCGCAACGTCTAGCCTCCTCAGGAACCTGAGGAGCGCGTCCTCCAGCAGCGCCGCGTTCCTCGAGACTACGGCGCGGTAGAAGTCCTTCACGAAGAGGTAGAACACGGGCTCCCCGGAAACCCCCCTACCCGTGAGGTCTTCGACGGCATGCCTCACGATCACCTTTAGCGGCTCAAGGGGCTCTTCGCGAACCACTTCGAGTGTAAGCTTCCTGAGCTCGCCCAGGTACGAGTTGAGGTAGGCCACGAGAGGCTCCAGGTCCACGCTCAGGCTCCTGGTCACGGTGTACGTGTTCGCCACGAACTCCACAACGTAGAGGTTAAGCGGGAAGGCCTCAGGGCTAACGGACCGGCCGCTCTCAGCCACACCCATCGCCATCTGGATGGAGAACACCTCTTCGGATGCCGGCGACGGCCTCACATCCCTGCTCAGCTTCGACACTAGCTCCAAGCCCTCCAGCATCCTGGAGAGAGTGGGCGTGTGCAGCGAGCTCAGGCCCTCAAGGGTGAGGGGCAGCCCGGGCTTCGTGAACACGTGGTAAGCCCCGTCGTAGTAGCCGCCAAACCCCAGCATGAAGCCCAGCGCCAGAATGGCAAACCACACCGGGTCCACGAGGAGGTCAGCCTCTGGACCGCTTGTGGGGCTCATAAACACCGTCTGCTTCTCGTAGAACTCGGCCTGCTTCAAGATAGCGGGGACTATCGCCAGCTTCCCCCTGAAGGGCTCCCCGAAGCTTAACCCCTCCACGCTCCCTAGGCTTCTGAGGAAGGAGACCTGGTCCTGGCGGAGGAGCCTGGCCGTCCCCTCCATGACGTACAGCATGAGCCTCGCGTACTCAGTTGGCTGCTCGCCGCCCCCGTACCACTTCACGAGGACGCCATCATCCGGCGAGAAGTAGTGATCCTTGAAGTGGCCCGTCACTGCGCTACTGGTGATATCTTCCCCACTCAGCTCCTCGGCCTTTCTCTCAAGAACGTCGGCAACCCGCTCATTCACCTCCTTCTCCTCGAGCTGGGCGTCGACGAGGCCCTGCAAGTAGATGTACGCAAGCCCCTGGGCCATGACCTCCGTGAGTAGCCCCGAGGTGAGTACAGGCGCGCTCAAAGGACAACCACCCCCTCGTCGAACTGGAAGACCTTCATGCCTTTACCCCTCACCCTGACCCTGCCTCTGGGGTAGACGACCCTAATTCTCGGCGCGGAGGCTATATTGCCCAGCACCGAGCGCCAGTCGGCTGTGAAGACCACGTCGTAGGAGCCCTCCAGGCTAACCCCCTCCCTCCACTCGAAGGAGTACTCCGTCTCCACCTCGTCGACCGCGAGCACCCTGCCTACACCAGAGGAGACGCGCTCCACGCTCACCAGCGACTCCCTCGAGCCGAGCCTCGAGATCCCCCACGCTGCCCTCTCGACGAGCCTGGCGCAGTCCCCGTCGCACCTCCCGCTGAGAACGAACAGGGCTTTTATGGCGAAGTCGCCCTCCCCGTAGAGGAAGGTGTTCATGAGGGCCGTCACGGCCTGAAGGGCCTCCCCGCGGTAGTACTCGTTTATCTTGTAGAGGGAGCCGTAGGAGTAGCCCTCACCCGAGACGGCCACAGCTACGTGCTCGATTAAGTCCCTGAACTCGGCGCTCCTCGGCTCGACGTGCCCGTCCCTGAACACGACCTCCCTTCCGTCTTCCCGGGCGAGGGAATAGGAGAGGGCGCCAAGCAGGGAGCTTGGGGGTGGGTGCTTCAGGCTGACGCGGGCCTTGCTCTGCGGCTGAACCCTCAGGGACACCACGCCGTGCGGCCTCAGAACGGCTAGGACGTAGCGTAGAGAAAAAGCCGCGCCCAATGCGCACGCACCCTACACCGTGCCCTCCTGCTTGAGGGCCTCGATCACGGCGCTCAGCACGTCCTCAGGGGTCCTGTAGCCCTCGGCCCCCATCTCGAAGTAGAGGGCCTTCTCGCCGAAGGTGGCTTTCACCCTCTCGAGCCTCTGCCTCGTCGAGGTGGCGAAGTCGTCGTATATGGGCGAGGTGACCGTGAAAGGCCTCTCAGTGAGCGTCGCGACCAGCGAGACTATCCCGCCCACTGGAAAGAAGCGCGAGAGCTTCGCGCCGAAGCCCTGGGAAGACAGCATCCTGTACAGGGCCCTGACGGCGGCCAGCCGCCTCTTGCCCACGTCCTCGACGAGCTGCGCCCCGGAGTAGCTGCTCACTCCGATCCCGGCCAGGTCGAGGTTGAAGGTGAACGCGTAGATCGCCGTGCCGCTCTCCACGTAGTATATCATCTGCTCGGCCGCCCCCTCCCTCCTCTCCCCAGTGGTCCTAGCGTGGCGCGCGTGGAGCTGGGGCTCCAGCGTCGCGTAGGTCGCCATCGACTTGATGGGGAGCGCGTAGCTCACGGCGAACCTCGACGTCCTCTTCACCGGGGGCTTCTCCGCGTAGAGGAACCCCCCTACGTCCTCGACCACGCACCCCCTCACGATCCCAGCCTCTATCTCGTTCACGACCCTGATCAGCTCCTCCTTCTTCGCCCTCTGGCTGAGCTTCGGGACCTTGCCACCGAACTTCTCGCTCGCGTGCTCCTCGTCCATCGACTTGAGGAACTCCCCGGCTGAGCAGTACGAGCACACAGGCAGGTTGAGCGACTTAGCCTCCTCGGCGAGCAGCTCCTGGTACGCGTGCGCCAGGCTCTCCCCGCTGACTGCCGGCACGTACACTACCTTGGGCTTCCCGCCCTCGGTGATGATGTAGGGTACCCTCCTGTGCCTCGCGTAGTTGCCGCTGACCTCAACCATGTTCAGGGCCTCGACGTTCGCCTCGAACCTAACCCCAAGGCTCAGGAACGACAGCACGCCCATCACCCCTCAGCCTCCCTCGCCGGGACGCTCATAGCCATGATCGCCACGCGCCTAGCAACGCCCACATCCTCCCAGACCGCCCTCACGAAGCTCGCGACCTCATCCTCGCGCGGCTTCGCAGGCAGGTAGACCTTCCTCTTAGCTCCGGCCTCCTCGAGCTCGAAGTAGCGGAAACCCTTCTCGTCGGACGCGGCGGAGTCGTAGATCGAGGTGAAAGTCCTCAGCGCGTCCCTGATAGCGACCTCGACGGTCTCGGGGTTAAGGGCGTTGCCGACGCGGTCGACGAAGCTGTAGTTCCGGATGGCCGCGAAGAAGCGCAGCATCTTGACTATCCCCTCGAACTCTTTCACATCAACCCATTTCGAGCCCATGCTTTCACCACTCAATAAGGCTGCAAGGCCGTTAATAAGCTTTTTGTTTCATAGAGTGTTCAATCTTAGTGAAATAAGACTGAGAATGTTCCAGATAGATGAAACGCAGGTAGCCGCTGAGAGGCAGGATTTTTGAGGAAGTCGAGACGAAGAAGCGAGCCTTGAGACCAGGCTTTCCTGAATCGTGAAACATCAAGCGGAGTGTATTCGCAGGTAGAGCCTACCGGCCTCGGTCAACCTGAGCTCCTCGTCCACGAGTCCCAGGGCTTTCATCTGCTTAATCTCCCTGCTCACCGTGGCCGGCGAGTAGCCCGTTACCGCCGAGACGCCCCTCACACCCCCCGCCTCCTCCAGCGCCCTGAGGATGGAAATCCACCTATCCCTCCTCGGCGCCTTGAAGACGTGTAGCGGTATCGAGACGTAGCCCCTCAGCGACTCGAGGTCAACGTCGACGAAGACCCTGACCCCCTCGAGCATCATGAGCCCCAGCAGGACCTCCACCACGAGCGCCCTCATCCCCCCGCTCAGGCTCCCGTAGACCTCGGAGGCACCGTACTCGCGGACCGTCGACCTGACAGCCGCCACCGCGGAGACGAAGTCCCCAACGTTCAGCTCTACCTCCCTCAACCCGCCCTGAACTAGGCCCTCGACGATACCCCTCAGCGCCTCCAGCGCCCTCGCCGCCCTCTCGTCCCTAGACTCCTCGCGTGGAAGAAAGACCACTACCGCGTCATCCCTACCAACCCCCCTCCTCATCAGAGCACGCACAGCGAACTTCTCGTCAAAACCCAGCGTTACGACAAACAGCCTGCCCACACTACCTCGAAGAAGAATCGGGGGCGAAAAACATATCTCTATCGCACCCCAGCCGTGTCGTCCTGCTTTTCAATTGTCTCTTGACTTCTTCACAATTGAAAGCTGCTTTCCGAGCACGGCAAGCTCTCCCTATCCGACACTTTCAATTGTCTCTTGACTTCTTCGAGACCGTCTACAACGTCATGTGGAACCTCAGCGAGCTTCTTTCAATTGTCTCTTGACTTCTTCACCCATCCACCGTCACCCCAGCGGCTTCGCTTTCAACAGGGAGTTCTTTCAATTGTCTCTTGACTTCCTCAAATAAACATATAAAACGTCTCGGCGCGTAAGAACTAGGGATCCTTTCAATTGTCTCTTGACTTCCTCTGCCCCACGTTCTCAAGCACCCAGAGTAACACGGCTGTCCTTTCAATTCTCTCTTGACTTCCTCTTTTCCTTCTCTCACGAATAGCTCCCCTAGAGGAGATTGACCCCTTTCAATTGTCTCTTGACTTCCTCCCAGCGCGACGATGGCGGAGGTGTTGTCCCAGTCGTAGCTTTCAATTGTCTCTTGACTTCCTCGCAGAGCTTTGTCATTTTGCCACTCAGGGAGACAACCCACTTTCAATTGTCTCTTGACTTCCTCCGAGGCCGGCATTTACGTGAACCGATCGGATTTCATAAGACTTTCAATTGTCTCTTGACTTCCTCCTCACACCGAAGAGCACCATGTGGATATGGATAGCTCCGTCTTTCAATTGTCTCTTGACTTCTGCGCGGCAGCCGCCGTAGCCGCGCTGACCTACCTATACATCGCCTACTTTCAATTGTCTCTTGACTTCTGCCGTGACTTTGATGTTCACCGCGGTGTTGGGCCTGAGCAGCTTTCAATTGTCTCTTGACTTCTGCTCTCCTAGAGCAGCTCAAGTTGGCTCTCACGCTTCTTGAGCTTTCAATTGTCTCTTGACTTCTGCTGGATCCAGTTGCGGGTCATTCTAGGTGCCCGCAACCTTGGCCTTTCAATTGTCTCTTGACTTCTGCCCGTAGGGATAGACTCGCAGGGGAGAAGGCCCATCTATTCTATCTTTCAATTGTCTCTTGACTTCTGCCTATAAGTTATGTTTACAAAATCGTTGTGATTCAAAGCGGTCTTTCAATTGTCTCTTGACTTCTGCTTTCGAGGTCTTCCTATGGAAGTAGTAGTAGAAGGAAGTAGAAGGCTTTCAATTGTCTCTTGACTTCTGCCTCACCTGAGAAAAGATGGGTAAAAAAAGGAATTGTGTTTTATAGTCTTTCAATTGTCTCTTGACTTCTGCGTACAACACGCGTGGCAGTTGAGGGGTCTGTTTGCACATTCTTTCAATTGTCTCTTGACTTCTGCGGGAGCTGTTGCCTAGGTACAACTGGACAACTGTAGGCGACTTTCAATTGTCTCTTGACTTCTGCGAGTCAACCCATACCTCGAGGACGCGCTTCGAGAGCCCTTTCAATTGTCTCTTGACTTCTGCACGTCATGAACCGCGTGATACCCGTGGTGCTCGCCTGGAAGGGTAACTTTCAATTGTCTCTTGACTTCTGCAGGTTCGCCAGCTGGTGGAGTGGAAGAAGAAGTACTGCTTTCAATTGTCTCTTGACTTCTGCAGATCCTTGGTCGCGATCACAACCTCGTTACCCCTCTGCTTAGACTTTCAATTGTCTCTTGACTTCTGCCGGGTCTACCAGTTCAAGAGGGTGTCTAGATGACGAGTCTTTCAATTGTCTCTTGACTTCTGCGCGCGAGCACCCTCGCGCCGCCCGCCTCCGCTATGCCGCTCTTCTTTCAATTGTCTCTTGACTTCTGCTCAGGAGCCTCCTGCTGAGCAGCAGGAAAACAGCCCAGGAGATGGCACTTTCAATTGTCTCTTGACTTCTGCTCGGACATCCTCGCTCGCATGCATAACCGCAACTGACTTTCAATTGTCTCTTGACTTCTGCTGAGGCAGATGGGCTACTCCCAGCAGGAGATAAATGCGATAGCCGATCTTTCAATTGTCTCTTGACTTCTGCGGATCTTGCCGAGAGCCGAGTCCACGTCAACCGTGTATCCGCTTTCAATTGTCTCTTGACTTCTGCGTATTTCTTCAGATAGTCCTTAACCGAGAGCTGAGTAGCATTACTTTCAATTGTCTCTTGACTTCTGCTGCCTGATGATGTGAGAAAGAAGCTTGAGGAGATTAGGCGTGACTTTCAATTGTCTCTTGACTTCTGCCCTCTCTCATCGCCCGCCCCCCGAAGCGGGCTCAGAACTTTCAATTGTCTCTTGACTTCTGCGCGCGCTGTCCCTTCTGCACGGTGCCGAAGGACAACGCCTTTCAATTGTCTCTTGACTTCTGCGCACGTGACAGTGAGGCTGAGAAGCTGATTACGGGGTTGATGCTTTCAATTGTCTCTTGACTTCTGCGACGCCTACCTGCAGGGCCAGGCCAGCCTAGCGGACGCGGACTTTCAATTGTCTCTTGACTTCTGCGGGCAAGGACTCGGTCCCGCACGGCGTCGTAGGCGATCACCTTTCAATTGTCTCTTGACTTCTGCTGCGGAATTTGCGCGTCTCGGGGTCGTAGTATAACGGTATGTTTAACTTTCAATTGTCTCTTGACTTCTGCCGTTAAGCGTTGTGGGAGGGGCTATTTAAATGTTCCTTTTTAGCCTGTTCCTTGTTCTCGTGCGAACACGCGTTTTCAGGCTTATCTCTTCCCGTGGTTGTGATTCCTAACCCTCCCTCTATTTTAAATGTTCGCATCGCTAATGAAACTTGATTAATAAGATAACTCGGTTATGTTCCAGCATTCTCTTCCCAGAGAAAACCTTAAATATAGCTAAATTTTTCACTGTTGAAAATAAACTTAAGACGTTCTGCTGGTGCTTTTGCAAAATGTTTCGAAAAGGTCTTGGCTTGTGTCTCTCTTTATGCTCTCGTGGGTTAGATTTATTTGTACCGTTTGAAATGCATTTCCTAGTGGAAAACTATGTTCCCGTGGACTGTCTGGGGTAAGGTGAGGGGCGTCGTGGCCGGTGACCTCGTGGTGGAGCTGAGGGGCTGGAGGCTCGAGCAGGTGGGGGCGAGGCACGGCTTCATGCCGACTGTGAGCGAGGTTTCCTCGCCTTGCCCGACGAAGCGCGACGCGTACCTGAGGAGGGTCAGGGGGCTGAGGCCTCAGGGCGACGGGGTGCTGCAGGTGGGGAGGCTCCTGCACGAGGCTTTCCTCGAGCCGTTCAGGCTGGCGCTGAGGGGCCGGGTGAGCGTGGAGGAGGCGTCGAGGGCTAAGGCTAGGCTGCTGAGGGGGGCTCCGAGGGACCTAAGGGCGGCCGCGTCGAGGGTCTTCGACGAGGCCTTCGCCCTGGCTAGCGCGTGGGGCGTGGGCGGCGCCAGGCTACCTGTGGCGGTCGAGCCGGAGCTGCCGGGTAGCCTGGTGGGGCTCTCGGACACGGTTAGGCCCGACCTGCTGGTGGGCGGCGTGCCAGTGGACTTCGTCACGGGGAACGGGCTGGAGCGCAAGGAGCTGGCGGTGACCGCCTACGCGCTCGCGGTAGAGGCGCTGACGAGCAACCCCGTGAACTACGGGGTGGTGGCGCAGTTCGCGGGCGGGAGGATAACTTGGAGGACCGTCGTCCTCGACGACTCGGTGAGGGGCCGCTTCCTCGAGGCTAGGGACTACGTGGCGCGGGTCGTTGAGTCGCGCGAGGACCCTGGGGTGGCGGACGACTGCCCGGAGTGGTGCCCCTGGAGGGCGGTGTGCCATGCTGCTCTTCGTGTCTAAGCCGTGCAGGGTGAGGGTGGAGAGGGGCAGGGTGGTGCTGCGGACTAGCGACGGCGAGGCTGTGGAGCTCTCCCCGGCGGTCTACGACTCGGTGGTGATCGCGACGAGGGCGGCGAGCATCACCTCCGCAGCCCTGCAGGCCCTCGCGGCCCACGGGGTCGACGTCACGCTCCTCGGGGCCCACGGGCACCCGGTGGCCCGCGTTTACCCGCCGACGATCAACAAGACCGCCGCGACGAGGGTGGCGCAGTACAGGGCGATCGTGGACGGGCGGGGCCTTAAGGCGGCGAAGAGCATCGTGGAGGCGAAGGTGCGCAACCAGGCGGGCATCTTGAGGTACGCGGCGAAGTCGAGGCGTGACGACTACTTCGCGATTGAGGCTGAGAGGGTTGAGGCCCTGGCGGACGAGATCAGGCGCGCGAGGCCGGACGCCGCGGAGATCAGGGAGCTCGAGGCCCAGGCCGCGAGGGTGTACTGGGGGGCTGTCGCGAAGCTGCTCCCCGAGAGCTACGGCTTCACGGGCAGGGACCCGCAGGGGCTCGACGTGTTCAACATGGCGCTCAACTACGGCTACGGGATACTCTACGCGAGGTGCGAGAGGGCGCTCCTCCTCGTCGGCCTCGACCCCTACGCGGGCTTCATGCACGCGATGAAGAGCGGGCAGAGGACCCTGGTCTACGACTTTATCGAGCAGTTCAGGCCGGTCGTCGACAAGGCCCTGATCTTCGCCCGGCTCGTGCTCACGGCCTCGAACGGGATCTTGGACAGGGACTCGAGGAGGAGGGTGGCTGCAGCAGTCCTGGATGCGCTGGGGAGGGAGTTCCCCTACAGAGCGGGGAGGGCGACGCTGGACGACATCATCGTCAGGAAGGCGTCCGAGCTCGCCAGCTACCTCAGGGGCGAGCTTGAGGAGTACGTGGGCTTCAGGGCGAGGATGGGATGAGGGTCGTGGTCGTGTACGACATAAGCGACGACGCCGACAGGCTGAGGCTCTCCTCGCGCCTGCTCGGGCTGTCCCTCACCCGGGTCCAGCGGAGCGTCTTCGTGGGCAGGGGCGGCTACGCGTTCGCGAAGGACGTCTACAGGGTGGCGCAGAGGCACGTCACCCAGGAGGGCGACAGCGTCATCGTGCTGGTCGTCCCCGACGAGAGCCTCGAGCGCGCGCTGGTAGCCGGGAGGCCCATGGCCCCGCTCGGGGGTGAGGCGCGTGTCGTCGTATAGCCTGGAGGAGGCGGGTCTGCTCCCCGTCGCCCTCCTCAAGGAGTACGCCTACTGCCCTAGGTACGCGTACCTCCAGCTCAGGCTCGGCGGGGACTACGTCACCCCCTCCATGAGGGCCGCGGGGGAGGCGGGGCTTCCGGAGCTGAGGCCGCCCGCGGGCTGGGAGCTCCTGAGGAACCTCTACGTGAGGAGCAGGAGGCTGGGGCTCCACGGCTACGCGGACGCGGTGCTGAGGCGCGGCAGCCTCGTCAGGGTTGTGGAGGTCAAGGCTCTGAGCGACGTCTCCCGGCGCTCGCTCTACGGCAGGCTTCGCCACGTCCTAGCCCAGGGCGTAGCGTACGCCCTCCTGGCGGAGGAGACCCTCAGGGCCACGGCGGACTCCGTCCTGATCGTGGGCTCGGGCAGGTGGGTGGAAGTGCGGGTGACGCCCTCCCTCAGGAGCTACGTGGCCTCCCTCGCCCAGCGGATGAGGCGCGACCTCGAGGCCCCTAAGCCGCCCCCGAGGCAGGCTAGCTGGAAGTGCGGCTACTGCTACTACAGGCGCGTCTGCAGGCAGCTGGGCTAGCCTTTCCTAGGCCTCACCTTGACGAGCACAGGGTACCTGACCGCTACTCCGGCGACCAGGGCGATGCCGCGGGGCAGGTGCGGGACGAGGCGCAGGCTGGAGCCGAGGAGAGGCTTCAGCATGGCGAGGTCGGTGGCGCTGTCCATCCTCAGGACGATCTTGGTCCCGCACTGGCTGAGCACGTCCTTGTCGAGGCCCACCACGCGCTGGCTCGCTACCATCAGCCCCACCCCGAACTTCCTCCCCTCCCTGGCCATGACGCGTAGCGCCCTCTTCGAGAAGACGTCCTCGTCCTGCGGGAGGAACCTCTGCGCCTCGTCGACGATAAGGGCGAAGCCGGGCACATCGTTGGTCCTCCTCAGCTCGAAGAGCGCCCAGGCGATGGAGCCCACGAGCGCCCCAGTAGCCCTGTCCGGGAGCCCGAGCCCGGCGTCGAGGATTGTGGCCCTGCCCTCCTCCACGAGCTCCTCTGGTGGCCCTGCCCCGCCGCCCCCGGTGAAGATGCCCATAGCCTTCAGCGTCCTGAGCCTCCTCACGACCCCTATCACCGTCTCCCTCCTGAACCCGTACCTCTCGGCGGTGCTCTCGACGCTGGATATGATGTCGCTCAGCTCGACGCCGTCGCTCTCCTCGTAGGCGAGGTGCAGGAGGTCCCGCTGTACCTCGGTCATCTCCGTGGCCTCCGCCACGGCGTCGGGGCTCAGGAGGCCGGGCTTCAGGAGCACCTCGGTGATCCTCGCCCTCCTCACCCTGTAGCCCTCCCCCTCCAGGAAGCCGTACTCGCCGTGCACGTCCACCACGACGACCGGGTAGCCGTGGTCGAGCAGCTCCTCGGCCAGCACGCCCAGGGTGTGCGACTTCCCCGAGCCCGTCGCCCCCACTACGGCCACGTGGTGCCTGACGAGCGTGTCCGCGTCGAGGAGCGCCTCCACGCCCACGCGCCAGAGCTCCCCGAGCCTCACCCCTCCCTCTCTGAGGCCGAGCAGCCTCATCAGGTAGTCCCTCGAAGCCGGGTAGACCGGCGTCCCAGGGCTGGGCGGGAGCATCGGCGGGACCAGCTCGCCCGAAGCGGTCACTACCTCGAGCGCCCTAGCCCTCGCGACCTGCACCTCGGAGGCGGCGAGTAGGGTGGACGCTGGCAGCCTGAGGCCGTACTCGCTGGCCTCCGAGACGACCCCGACCTCGCTGAGCGCCGCGTTGATCGCCTGGACGCTCACGACCCTGGCTAGGAGCGTGCCCCCCTCGACGGGGACCTCGATGAAGTCCCCCGTGGCGACCGAGCCCGGCTCGGTGACCTCGAACTCGAACGCGAGCTCGGTCGGCGGGTTCCTGCTAATAACTACCCCTAGCTTCTCCACGTGCGATCACCGCCAGAGCCCCCCTGAACCACGCCTCGAGGTGCCTGACGAGCCTGCCGGCCTCCGCCTTCGCCTCCGCCACTCCCAGGGGCTCGCCGCGGGCGTAGAAGTTGCCCTTGAGCGCCCGGACGATCTCCTCCTGGACGGCTAGGGGGTCGGAGCGCGTCACGTACTCGACCTTCACGAGCCTCTCGCCGACCTTCCAGTAGAACTCGTACCACCCGCTGACGCTCTTCCCCCTCTCCCTCTCGAGGCTCATAGGCGCCGTGTACTCCCAGGGCTCGAGGACGTAGGAGAGGAGCGCGAAGTCGCTGACCGCGGGCCCGCTCAGCCCCAGCCTCCCGCTCACGGCCGCGAACAGCCTGCTGTCCCTCGGGACCAGGACAACGCCGGCGAGCGTGACCCCCCTCGAGGAGGCGGCTTCGAGGAGGTCGAGGAACGCGGACTCCATGCCCTCCTTCAGCTTCTGCAGCTCCCTGCTACCCCAGACCACGAAGCCGTGCGGCCAGAGGCTCCCGCCGAGCAGGGCCAGCTCAGGGGGCTCGGACTCCACCTGGCTCCTCATGGCCTCGTAGGTCATCCTGGCGACGATGAACCTCGCCGCGAGCCTCCTGCCCGCCGCCAGCAGCTCGGGCCTCTCCACGGCCAGCTCCAGCACGCCCTCGTCAAAGGGCTGCGAGCCCCTGAAGCTCCTCAGGTCCGGCCGCCTCACAAACCGCACCCCGGAGACCTGCCCCGCCTCGTCCAGCTGGACGTGCGCCACGCACGCCGCGAGGTACGCAACCGCGATGACGATGCTGCCGGCCAGCGCGTAGTCCCTCAGCACCGCCTCGTAGGCAGCCCCCGCCAGCGTAGCGGGCCTCGACGGCTCAAGCTCCCTCGAAGAGAGAATCGCCCTGTCCCCGACCAGCACGTCCCCCGCTAGGGACTCGAAGGCCCTCCTGAGTGCGCCCCTGTCGCCTAGGGCCTCCAGCCTCTTCCTCAGCCTGTAGACCCTCTCGAAGAGCGCGTCCGCGACCTCGGGGTTGCTCAGCAACGTCTCAGCGACCACGCTCTCCAGCTGCGAGTCGGCTCCGAACACCTCGGCCCTCAAAACCGCCCTAGAGGCGCCCTCCGTTAGCCTGTACCTCCCACCCCCAGCGTACTCGACCGCGCCGATCGAGACCAGGTCGATGAGGTAGTACCTGGCCATCCTCTCCGTCACGCCGAGCCTCTCGGCCAGCTCCGAGGGGGTGAAGTAGCCCCTCTCCGCCGACAGCTCTAGGCACGCCTTGAACACCCCCTCCAGCCTCGACGCGTACGCCACGGGCGCCGCCGGCAACCCAACCGCCTGAAACACATTTCAGAACCTGAACTTTTATTCCTGATGAAGATATGAGTGAAAGTGAAGTTTCAACGGCCTTCGGCTGTTACAGGTGAATGTTTCTGAAAAACGGAGTTTTACCGGATTATATCTCGGGAGGATAGCAGTTCTTCGTGGAAATTTTCCCGCGTGGACTGCCGTCACCATTATATTTTACCCGCGCGTCTGGTTAGCGGCCGGTGCAGCCGCGTGGAGAAGCCGAGGATCTACACGGTCTCCCTGACCCTGATTCCCCGCCAAGACACCCCCGTGGTGAGCTGGAGCGGGAGCTTCGCGCTGAGGGTCGTCTACGAGTTCCTGCACAGGGCCAGGATCGACTTCCCGAAGAGGGCCGAGAAGCAGTTCTCCGTAGAGCCCCTCGCCGTCGACGGCGCGGAGGGCTACCTCCTCACCGGCATCGTGGGGAGGAGCGGGAGGGCGAGGGTGCGCGAGGTCAAGGCTGGCACGCCCATCACCGTCACGGCCCACTTCTACTCCGAAGCCCTGGCCTCCGACTACATGTTCTCTATCGCCCAGGACCCCAACCTCGAGCTCCCCAGCGGCAGGTTCGAGGTGGCTAGTGTTTCCTTCACCCAGGCCGAGCCCCCGCAGCCCCCAAAGCCCCCCAGGCTGGCGGTCCTAAGGGTCAGGTTCCTCTCCCCCACGATCCTCATGTTCTACGGGAGCGACGTCCTCTACCCCTCCCCCACCCGCGTCGCCCTCAGCGCCCTCAAGACCTACTCCCGCGTAACGAGCGTGGACACGAGGCCCGCCAGCGACACCATCGCCAAGACAATCGAGGCCGTCGGAGCCCCCAGGGCGAGGCCACTCAGGGTCGACATAGGGGAGGGAAGGGTGATCCCCGCCTTCATCGGCGACGCGCTGTACGCCGTCCACGGCTCCAGGGACGCCCCCCTAATCCTCGCCGCCCTCAAGCTCGCCGAGATCACCGGCGTCGGCCAGTCCAGGTCCCTCGGCTTCGGCAGAGTGAAGGTGGAGCAGCTGCACACCGGTGAGGCGCAAGAAGCCCAAAGCACCCCACAGCAGTAGCGTATCAGACGCTAGCTGCGTCCAAGCCCCGCGCGCCTAAACCCTCCCGGGAAGCGGAGCCCGGTCGGACAACCCCTTCATTGTCTCTTGACTTTTTTCAGCATACACGCATGCGGGTGCCGCGCGCGGTGCGAAGAGGGGATACTTCGTAGGACTCTCAATTGTCTCTTGACTTCTTCCATCAAGCTGAAGCCGGGCCAGTTCATCGCCTACTTCCAAGGCTTTCAATTGTCTCTTGACTTCTGCTTTGAAGAGCGGGGATTTCCGCATTCTTTTGACGATCTTTCAATTGTCTCTTGACTTCTGCTCGCAAAGCGAGGTTGACGTGGTGAGGGGGCTGAAGGGCTTTCAATTGTCTCTTGACTTCTGCTACTACGAGAACGCCGTTCAGGTGAACACCGTCACCGCGCCTTTCAATTGTCTCTTGACTTCTGCGGTTACTTGGGACGCCGTCAAGCTTTTGTCGAAGAGGCTCTTTCAATTGTCTCTTGACTTCTGCTTTCGTTCAGAAATTACCGTTTTTGACTGTAAGGGAAACATTTGCCTTTCAATTGTCTCTTGACTTCTGCTCGTCGGGCACGGGAGCGCGGACATCCACGTCGCCAGCTATTACGACTTTCAATTGTCTCTTGACTTCTGCTCAAGGCTTGAAAGGTAACTCTCAAGCACGTTAATGAACTCAACTTTCAATTGTCTCTTGACTTCTGCGTACGACAAGAAAACGATGACTTTCCGCTTCAAGCGCACGCCTTTCAATTGTCTCTTGACTTCTGCCTAGGTACGCGACGGGCGCGATGACGTAGAACAGCAATACCAGTCTTTCAATTGTCTCTTGACTTCTGCTCGAGACCGTTGTCGTCGCCGCTGGAGCGCACGAGCAGCTTTCAATTGTCTCTTGACTTCTGCTCCCAGCCCCCACTTAGCTATGTCACCGGTTCCTACAGCTAGGATATTAGCTTTCAATTGTCTCTTGACTTCTGCATCGTGTCCAGGTAATATCCGAGTGCTAGCCAGCCGATAGAACTCACCTTTCAATTGTCTCTTGACTTCTGCGAATATACGCAAGCCCGTGCAAGTCACAGTGAGACAATGAACTTTCAATTGTCTCTTGACTTCTGCGGCCTAACCTTTTGCAGGTTTTGCAGAGAGCAGGATATCTTTCAATTGTCTCTTGACTTCTGCAAAAGCAGTGGATACCGCTGTTCATTACCATCCCAACCGTGGTTATTCTTTCAATTGTCTCTTGACTTCTGCGCTAGCTTGAACTTAGTCGATGCGTACAAAATAATAAACTTTCAATTGTCTCTTGACTTCTGCAGGTAGAGGCGAGGACGTAGTGGACGCGGAGACGAGGCTTTCAATTGTCTCTTGACTTCTGCTAGAGGCGTGACGCCTAGGATGAAACCCATGTTGACTTCCTGCCACTTTCAATTGTCTCTTGACTTCTGCCGCGACGCGGGGGCTTCCTCTATCTCAAAAATGTTAGATCTTTCAATTGTCTCTTGACTTCTGCGTAGCCTACGGCTACTTCACGGCAGACGACGCTAAGGTTATAGCCGACGAGCTTTCAATTGTCTCTTGACTTCTGCGGGGACCTAGTTGCAGGTTTTTTATCACCACCGTTTTTTACAACCACGCTTTCAATTGTCTCTTGACTTCTGCGCACCATCGACAACGACCTAAAGTCGCTCCTACCTAGGGTGCTTCTTTCAATTGTCTCTTGACTTCTGCGTGTCCTGAATGTTCTTCAGCACTTGGTCAATGGCCCTGTCCTTTCAATTGTCTCTTGACTTCTGCTACTTTCACCGTGAACGACTATGGTGCAGGGTTCAGTGTTTTGCTTTCAATTGTCTCTTGACTTCTGCCCAGGGAAGCTTCGGCGCGAAGGGGTTCAACGCGTAGTCCTTTGCACTTTCAATTGTCTCTTGACTTCTGCAGACCGCAACGGGCCTGCCCCTCCTCTGAATGTGCTCTGCCTTTCAATTGTCTCTTGACTTCTGCTCTCCGGTGGCTTCTACGTACGCAACACGGGGAACTTCCTTTCAATTGTCTCTTGACTTCTGCCGATGATGCTGACTGGCTGATTGAAATCAAACCCGAGCTACGTCTTTCAATTGTCTCTTGACTTCTGCGCTCGTTGACCCCGATGAGCCTAAGCGCGTCGAGTTCGAGGCTTTCAATTGTCTCTTGACTTCTGTGGAGGCCGTAACGTTGGCGGGTGCGCTACTGATGGTACTGCTCTTTCAATTGTCTCTTGACTTCTGCAAACAATTGTAAGGGAAAAACCTCCCATTCGATAATAGCTGTGAAACTTTCAATTGTCTCTTGACTTCTGCTCACCTTGAGTATTCTCTCACGATTAACACTAACATATAGTCTCTTTCAATTGTCTCTTGACTTCTGCCGCTCTTCACGAACCACCACCTCATGTAGCAACTGAACAACCCTTTCAATTGTCTCTTGACTTCTGCTTGAGAACACTATCGTATGGGAGCTGAAGCGCGTAGCGTCTTCCCTTTCAATTGTCTCTTGACTTCTGCCCACGAGCCTCGTCAACGCCTCGGTGAACTACGGTGCGGCTTTCAATTGTCTCTTGACTTCTGCTCGTGCGGCCGAAGCGGTCAAGGCTCCAAGCTATGACTGCATCCTTTCAATTGTCTCTTGACTTCTGCTTTCTTGCATTTTTACAGCGCGTGAGCGAGATAACGGGACTTTCAATTGTCTCTTGACTTCTGCACAGCGGATCTCAAGGTAGCGTGGTACGCTGAAGTCTAAGACACTTTCAATTGTCTCTTGACTTCTGCCCACGAAGTCGGCGGGCTTCAGCCCGAGCCCCCCCGCGTCCTTTCAATTGTCTCTTGACTTCTGCCCGGAGCCACCGCGTCTTCGCGTACGTGAAATGTGTACTTTCAATTGTCTCTTGACTTCTGCGACGAGTCCCAGTTTCCGCGCGAGCTCGCTCTGCGCCTTTCAATTGTCTCTTGACTTCTGCTCTGGCTTGGGGTTAGGTTTTGCATGTTTTGCATGCGAAGCGTTTCTTTCAATTGTCTCTTGACTTCTGCATTGAACTCTATTCAAAATGCTAAAGGCAAATATGTAGTTGAACCTGCTTTCAATTGTCTCTTGACTTCTGCGTAACATTCATTAAGACATTGAAGGATATTACACGCGGTGAGGCTTTCAATTGTCTCTTGACTTCTGCAAAGATAGCCCTGTGCGTCACGCCGTCCATGAACCCTACGTAACTTTCAATTGTCTCTTGACTTCTGCGGGGATTCCTGAGAGAGCTAGATGAGCTAATGCCTGATAACTTTCAATTGTCTCTTGACTTCTGCTATGCTAGTGGGATACGGCGCTTGCCGTGGCGGTATTCGTCCTTTCAATTGTCTCTTGACTTCTGCCTCACTCATTTCTCTCTCGAATGGTGCTACAACTTTTATATGGTTTCTTTCAATTGTCTCTTGACTTCTGCAACACTCCTGAGCAGACACTCCTCATGAGGTTATAGACTTTCAATTGTCTCTTGACTTCTGCTGCTGAGACTTGGCATGAAATAGAGCCGCATGATGCTGTACTTTCAATTGTCTCTTGACTTCTGCCGAAATAGATGATATGGGGCGTAGCGTTACTCTTGTAGACGTAGCTTTCAATTGTCTCTTGACTTCTGCCGATGCTCGATGCCTACAAGGCAGAGGCTGAGAAGTGGCGCAAACTTTCAATTGTCTCTTGACTTCTGCATTGAAAGCCGCAAGTACATGGAAAGGGCGATACCCGCGCTGATACTTTCAATTGTCTCTTGACTTCTGCCGTTAAACCATGTGGGAGGGGGTATTTAAATGTTCCTTTTTAGCCTGTTCCTTGTTCCCGTGCGAACACGCGTTTTTGCAGGGTGACTTTTCCCGCGGTTGTGATTTCTAACCCTCCCTGTATTTTAAATGTTCGCGACGTTAATGAAACTTGATTAATAAGATAACAGGGTTATGTTCCACCCCAGTCTTCCCAGAGAAAACCTTAAATACTTCAGATTTTTTCACTGTTGAAAATAACGTTTAACTCAAGGGGTTGGGTTATACGAGGACGGCCTCTGCTCCCGTCTTCTTGGCCCAGGCGTAGAGGGGGAGCGCGATGGATGCCGGGCCCTGGGCCACCACTATGGTGCGCTTGTTCTTGACGTGCTTCTTGAGGGCGGCCTCGAGGCTCTCCTGGCTGAGCAGGTAGGAGTCGGTGGCCGATGTGGGGACGTAGACTAGCTTACCGTGCGTTTTCAGCCAGCCGGAGACGATCCTCTCGGCTAGGACGTTGTGCAGCGAGGCCTGGGTGAAAAGCACCGCAAGCGTGCCTTCCTTGTCTAGGTGCTCTGCGAGTAGCTCGCGCTGGAGAGGGCCCCACTGCTCGGTCGCCACGGTTACGATCGTGTCGTATTTACCGCCCGTTATCGTTTTCGTAAGTGCGCGGTGGAGGAGAGTGCTTCTGCCGAAGAGGATCTCTGAGCGCTGCAAGCCCAGCCTCGCTTTCACGGTGCTCTCGAGCTCTGCGATAAGTAGCTGTGTGTCGGAGGCGCCAAGCCGCTTGAACGTGTCGAGGATGCTCGCGTAGAGCTCGCTCGGGTTAAGCTCAATGGGGGTTGGTGGCTCGGCCATGAGGAACCTCATCGTCTCGCCGAACTCCCCGGCTATCCTCCTCCCGTAGTAGCCGTACACATAGTTCAGAGCCGCGGCGAGAGCCGTGGAGACGGCCTCCGCGCTGACCCCGGCACGGGTGAAGAGCGGGAGGGACTGCGCCAGCACAAGCGAGAGGTAGTAGCCGCGCCTGGTCTTCGCGGTGAGCAGTGAGGCCAGCGTTGTAGCGGCCAGCTGCTGCTCGTGCTCGTCGTCGCCCACTTCAAGGGAAGGTGCGCAGCTTGAGCATAGGGTGTCCGCTGGTAGCTGGGAGAGGGGTCTCTTAGCCAGCCTGTGGATGCTCGCTACGACTTCTGAGGAGGTGTGCTCCTCTATCTCCTCGACGACAAGGATCGGCACGAAGGCGAAGGGATAATGGGGGCTGTTCCCGATGAGCGTTAGAGCACCCATCGTTTCTCCCATTTGCTCGACTTTCATCCGCACTCCAAGGCCCATCAGCCTCAACAGCTCCTCTAGCACACTAGAGCAAATCTTCTTTAAGTCTCCCTCAGCAAAGCAGTCAGAGTTCACGGCGAGGCCGACGTCGCCCAGGCTACGTCCCGCCTCCAGCCACGGGACAGCGAGTATTGTCTTGCGCGACTTCTTCTCGCGGACGGTGAAGAGGACGCTGAGCACGCTCATCGCCCTCCCCCTGTTTCAACCACCACGCTCCTCGCCAGTAGCAACGCGAGCTCGCAGAGCTCCTTATCGCTGAGTCCCGACGCGAGGGGGCAATCCCCCAGTAGCTGCTGGGGGTCGAAGAGCGGTTGCTGACCGCCTGAAGCATAGCAGGCTTGCTCGACCGCCTTAAGGTAGCCATAGAACGATTTAACACCGTAGGGGACTTCGCTGTAGGGCGCGTAGAAGGACTCGTTTACAACGAGCACTTGGTGGCGAGCTTGGGAGTCGAGCACCTGCTTCAGCGCGGCCTTCGCGTAGTCGCCGAAAACTATGAACAACACATTCTCACAGTAGCCGGAATTAGAGAGATCTTTCAGCAAGTCGTTCTTGTCGACCTGTATGAGAACCTTGCACTTGTTTCCGGCGAGGCTCGCGAACTCTATCCCTCTGCTCTTGAGGAAGCTCTGGACCTCCTGGCTGATGTAGCACACCCTATCGGGCCCGCCGTTCTCCGGTTGCCCGCACCTGAGCAGGCTAGCGAGGATCTCGATGCTCTCGAGGACCTTTCGGAGCCTGTATTCCTCCATGCCCTTCTGTACTAGGACAACCCACGCGCTTTTACTGCAGAGAGACGAAAGGGTCTTGCACACCTTCGTGAGGTGGTTCCTCAGCTTTTCAGTGATAAAGTTGCCGTGGTCGTGAAGGGCTTTGACGATCTGGTAAACGCTCCCTGACTCCCCGCCTGTGACGCCGAGCGATCCGAGGAGCTCCCTGATCCACTTCGCGATGTTCTTGGCTTCATCCTCGGGGAGCAGGAGCGCGGAGTAGAAGAGCATGTTGATTATCTCGCTGAAGGCAAGGTGGGCTGGGGCCGGAACCTCCACATAGCCTCCGCTCTGAGGAGTGTTGACCTTTACCCACAGCTCGCTGGGAACCGGGGTCAGCGTCAGGAGGGACCGCTTGGCCACCTTCCCGGCGATCTCAGCTGCCTTCGAGACGTCCTCGACGAGGAGATACCTCCCTTTCGGGATTCCGGTGGCGGCTAGGAGCCTCCATGGATCTGGGTCGTTTTCGTCGCACTCGCAGAGGTAGTCCACCTCGAGGAGCGCGCTCGTGAACGTGTAAGGCATATCCGGGTCGAAGACCGCGGCGTTCTTCACGCACCTGTCCGGGAGCACTCCGCCGCTCAAGCGGCTACACCTCGAACCCGTAGACGACGACGTACTCCCCGTCGGGGTAGGTGTAGGTCAGCCTCCTCAGGCCCGCCCTCATCGCCGCCACCGGGACGAGCTGCGTCCCACCCGAGATGTCCAGCACCCTGACGCCGTCGCCGCGCGCCCTCTGCAACGCGCCCGTGAGCTCGGAGAGCACCCTGTCCACGCTCACATCGCGCGAGGGGGCCATGAGCGACGTGTAGAGGCTCTTGACGAGCCCGCTCTCCCTGAAGAGGGCCAGGACCCTGTGGGACAGCTCCGCGGCCTTCACGCTGCCCGCCACGACCTCAGGGCTCGTGACGACGACTAGCGCCGGCTCGCGCCCCTGCATCCCCCGCACAGCCGCAGCCGCCACGAGGACCTGGGGCGAGAAGCCGAGCGTCACCCCGTCGGGCGCGTCGCCGTAAACCCTGATGTACCTAACTGCCTCCTCCACAGCCCTCTCCGGGCCAACCCGCTCTACGTGCTCGACCCAGGCCTGCAGCACGCCGGGCTCCTTGGTGTAGGTGCAGAACGCCCTCCTCCACAGCTCGACCTCATCCACCACTCGTCACCCTCGTAGCTGAAAATGATCGCGCCCGCGTCAAGGCAACGTTAACCGGGACATTCAATATCGTAACAACTCCTCTCCACATCACTCCTCAAATCAAGTGACTTAAAGCGCATTACTATTTTAATAGTTTTTGCCTTAGGTAGTCTGCTGTCTTTTATCTTGCAGACTAAATTATATTATTTTGAAATTATTAACCTAGAGGCTTAACATCTATGTGGTGATTTTTTGCACTTTGTGTGCTGGTGGTAAGTGCTCTAAGATATTCTTGGAAAAATCCACACCCCGCAATTAGGTCGCTAAACGATAAGCAATGCATGGATTCCTTATAACCGATCTTATTAACTAACTCTTCCGCCTCTTTTGGCTTATCAACTACAAGTACTACTCGATTGGCATTCAATATTTGCTTAACTATATTTAAATTTTCTAATTCTTCCTCCTCCAGTGATTCACCTGTCTTAACCTCTACGACCCAAAGTTCATTACGTGGAGCGGCTAATACGTCAACCTCGTACTTTGTTCCCTTCTTTTCATCCTTGTAAGGTACTTTAAGCCTCGGTATCGCTGGTATGCCTAAACGAATAAAAGCCGAATATACCTCAAACTCGGCAAAGCCACGGTTGACGAAGACTTTATTTATATAGTCCTCGATGTCTTTGGGGAGCGGCCGTCTTTCTTCATTCAACCTTCGCAAGTGTTGAACTACATAATCGACCAGATATTTTATGTATTCCTTTAAGTCCGCTAAATCGTTTGACTGAGATAGCTGGTCATATACAAGGGAAGAAAGCTTACTTACTTCACAACCCCCAAGGAAGTTGCTGATTTCTTTTGAGTGGATAACAAGTTTCTGCCCGAGCTTCGAATAAAGTTTACTTATTTGGCTAATCTTTTCGAGCACAGGAGGAGCTAAGCCGAAACCAACATCCGCCAACTTGCTCCACACCCTAATAATAGGAATATCACCACTTTCTACTTCTATCTTGCATTCATCCGGATTTCTTTGGTTTAATTGTAATAGCAAGGCTACACCGCTTAGGAATGTTTGCCTCCTATTGACTATTTCAACGATTTTTTGATGAAAATCTGCAATTTTACTAGAGGCTTTTGTAGGAAAGTGAAGACAGAGTTCCTGGGTCAGTTCAGGTTGAGGGTAAGAAGTTTGAGTTGCTTCTTCAAAACTGTTTTCAATAAATAAAATAAGTGTTCTTGTGGCATTCTTAAATAATTCGATCAACTCGTTACAAGTATTCTTCATGCTTTTCTTTATGTCGTTAACCTCCTTTGGGAATAGAGCTTCTAGGATATATTCGCATTCAGCTTCGGAGAAGTTTTTTATCTCACAAAGTTCGAAAGTAGTAGCAGATATGATATCTTCCCTTCTTAGAATGTTTACAGAGTATTTGTGAAGAGAGTTGAGAATTTTATTAGCGATTTCGGTGCTAATAGTCTCTTGATTCAATGTGATCACCCGCTGAGTTGTGTAGCTTTTCTTAATTTAGATTGGAAGTTAACTTTAAAAAAATGTCGATGTTAAATAACATGTATGTCCGCGAAAATGAAGCAGATAGACGAGAAGTGGCTTCTCGACTGGGGCGCGCGCATAGGTGTCGCGGCGAGGAGGGATGGGGTTAAGGCCTCGCAGCTCGAGAATCTCATCGCTTCGCTTGATTCCGTGGAGGGGAGGGAGGCGCTTCTCGTCACCGCTGCTTACGCGCTGAGGCAGGTGCAGAGACTAGGTGTAGGGCGCACGATGGCTAGACTCGTGGCTCAAGCCTTGCGCGAGCTGTACGAGCGTGATTACGGGAAGGAAGAGGCTAGGAAGATGCTCGGCTTTGCCAAGTGGGTTTTCGAGGCCGTTGGAATGCAACGCGTAAGTGGCGACCTCAGTCAGCTCAGCTTGGAGGAGCTCCTCAAGCAGTTGGCTAGCGCTAGGTGAGCTAGTTGAGGGGACGTTACGCAGACTTCGATAAACTCGAGGTGCTCACCCGGATTACCGGCACGCTTGTCAACGTCTCTCCGCTGAGGGTGGGGGCTGGGAGGGAGGCACCTCTCGGATCGACTGTGGACACCGCGCCGCTTCGTGTGGTGTTCGCCGACGGGAAGAGCGTACCCTACATACCGGGGAGTAGCCTGAAGGGCGTTTTGCGTAGCTTGGCCGAGTCGATCGCCAGGGCCAGGAACATGCCCGTGCACTCGCCATGGGACCCTGAGGCTAGGGAGGAGGGGGATGATGGGACTTACTGCGTGATCTGCGGCACTTTCGGTAGCACTAGGCTGGCGAGCCACGTGCGCGTGTACGACGCCTATCCTGAGGGCTTCTTTGCTCCCACGTTCGTGAAGACGGGGGTCGGCATAAACAGGGATTTCAGCGGCGCGCAACCGGGGATCCTGTACACCGAGGAGCAAGTTGCGCCCTACGTGAGGTGGAAGTTCATGATGGACATTGTGAACATAAGGGTTTTCCCGCAACCGGCAGATGAAAGAGGTGGGCTCCTTAGGGAGTTGCTTGAGCTCCTGGCTAACGGTATGGTGCAGGTCGGCGCAAGGAGGACGGTAGGCTACGGCCTCATCAGGCTCGTGGAGGGGAGATACGACGTGTACGAGCCTAGGGACGGGCGCCTCGCGAAGGTGGCTGAGGGGGAAATAAGGGGTGGCGATCTGTGAGCCAAAGGATCCCCTGGAGCTCTCATAGGGTGCGGCTGCGCGACGCGGTGGTCGAAGGCTATCTCGTGAATGACTCCCCGCTCAGGGTCGGTGCGGGCAGAGAGCCTCCGCTGGGCAGCGCGGTGGACTTGGCGGTCTTGAGGGTGGCAATAGGTGGGAAGAAGGTGCCCTACATCCCGGGGAGCAGCCTTAAGGGCGTGTTCAGGAGCACAGCCATGCAGCTGGCTCTCGCAAAGGGGTTGCATGCTTGTAGCGGGCTGTCAGGCTACACGTGCATGGATCAGGAGTTCACCGAATACGGGGGTAGCACCCTCATGGGCTACGTTCAGGATCGGTTACGGGTAGGGGACGTTATGGAGGCTATCAGGGCTTTTCACGAGAAAGCGTGCCTGCTCTGCAAGATGTTCGGATCTCCGTCGTTCACCGGTCACGTGGTGTTCAGCGACGCTGACCCTCTCGACGAGCGCGGGGAGGTCGTCGAGGTCCCAATCGGCGTCAGGACTGGCATCGCGATAGACCGCAGGACGGGAGCGGTTCACGCGGGCGCGCTGTACCAGGTGGAGTACGTGGAGCCCGGTGCGCGCTTCCGCTTCACGATCGCGGCGACGAACTTGCCGAACTACGCGCTCGGCCTTCTCTTCAAGGCCCTGAGGATGCTGCACGAGGGGTGGGTGAGGGTCGGCGGCTTCAAGACGAGGGGCTTCGGCAGGGTTCACGTAGAGGACCTCCGCATTTCAATATGGGGTCTCACCGTGGAGCAAGGTAAGCTTGTTGCGATAGACGATAAGGACCTGGAGGTGGATCTGGGCAGCATCGCGAGGGTTGAGGAGCATAAAGTAGTGGCTGAGGGGGCTGTTGCCTGGCAGGTGGTCGGGAAGCTGGAAGAGGTGTGGGAGCAGTGCAGCGCGCGCTTAAAGTCTTAAGGGGAAGGCCGAGGGACAGGAGCAAGGCTGATGGGCTTGCCGGCCGCCTGAAGGTTAGCCTGAGAACGTGTTCCAGGAGTTTGGGCGACAGTTACGATAGCTACCTGCACGTGGGCACCGGGATGCTGAAATTCTCCTTCGACAGGAGCCTCCTCGAAAAGGTCACGGGCTCCAGGGAGCGCGTGAACCTTGAGAGCTTCATCCGCGAGCTCGCCGAAACCATGTCCGTTGATTACGCGTTGTTCTCGTCTACGCGGGCTGGCGTTGTGGTGCCTGGAAGCAGCGTAAAGGGGAACGTCAGGAGCAGGCTGGAGCTCAGCTTCGTCCCTAAGGGGGACGCTGTCAGGGCCTGCTTCGTGAGATCCTCACAACCTATCTTGGAGCCTAAGCCCGGCCAGCAGGGCTGGAGGCACTACAGGATATGGAGGGGGTCGCTGGAGGGACACCGGCCGGCCTGCACCTGCGTGGAGGGGCCAGAGGAGTGCGAGGTCTGCCTGCTTTGCGACATCTTCGGAACGGCGGGCCTCAAGGGGCTTGTGAGCTTCAGCGACTTCGTCGGCGTAGGGACCTCAACTGTAAAGCTGGATCTGCCCTACAATGAAAAAGTCGAAGCGGTTCCCCCTGGGAGCAGGTTCAGCGGCGAGGTTTACTTCTTCAACCTTAAGCCCGAGGAGCTGGGGCTCATTCTCTTCGGCATGGGTTTGAGCGACTCGAGGGTGGGTAGGCCGGTCCTGCTCGGGAAGCTGAAGTACCGCAGAGACCTCCCGCACATCTTCGGCGTGGTGAGGTACGAGCTGGAGAGCCTCGAGCTGGCACCCTTCTCTAAGGGCCTGGAGGTCGGCTCATCCTCCATTGCGCCTGGGTCTGTGGTGAGTGGCGAGAAGCTCGACCCGCTGGTCAAGGATCTGGTGGGCGCCGCTAAGCAGGCGTACGCTGAAGAGCTAATAGAAGTAGATGAGGTGGGGATCGTTGGGAGCCTCACTTCCGGAGTTTAAGGAGCCTTACCCGGTGTACCGCGGCTTCAGGGTACCGCTTTGGGAGAAGGGGGCACCGGTAGCAGTGAGAAGGGTAACGGATGACGACCGCAAAGAGTTCCTTGAGATGCTCTCAAGGCTGAGGGGGCTGCTCGAGAGGCTCGTGAAGCACTGGGAGACGGTAGGGGTTAAGGAGGAGGACCTCCTTGAGCGCGTGGCTGACGCGATCGCGATTTTCCTCAAGGCCCCCCTGCTCGCCGAGGTCACACCCGTAGCTCCAACGCCGCTCAAAGCCTTCGCCTACATGTTACTGCTACCCGAGGAGTACGGGAAAATGGTTGCCGAAGACCCTTACAAATTCGCTGTGAACCTGACTGCCCTCTTCGGTAGTGAAGAGTTCCGGCAGGTGAAAGAGTACTTATCGCCCCTTTTCGATCCCGCTACCTCTCAGCTCGTGTTCAACGCGTGGGTTAAGTTCCCTGCCGACACCAGGCCTGGGTACAACACCTCTAGCCTCGTGGCTCACGCGCTCCTAACCTCTGCCCTAGTGTGGGTGCAGGAGTGCAACCGGGAAGCTCCCACGGGGCGCTTAGCGATGATGCGTCTCTCGGCTCTCCTGCACGACCTTGGGAAGGTGCTCGACCCGGAGCACCACTACGAGGCTTCGGAGCAGCTGGCCCGTAGGCTGCTGACGGGCCTGCTTCCCGACGGCCTAGTGAGCGAGGTGGCGAGGATTATTAGGGAGCATCACAGGGCCGGAGGAGTCCTAGCGGAGGCGGACAGGCTTGCGGCGGCGAGCGATAGGCTTGATTTCGTCGTTCAGGCCACTATCGGCGAAGAGCTAAAGAAGATGGAGAGTCTCTTGAAGCTGCCAAAGGACAGCTGGGACTTCTGGCGGGAAGCCTGCAGGAAGGTTGAGGAGCTGCGGGACGCCGGCGTTATCAGCGAAGACCCTGTACGCGAGCTGACCCAGAAGTTCCTTGAGAGGCTCGCGGGCGGGGTTGGGGCTAAGTTGTCTCAGGAGCAGGGGGAGGGTAAGGCTGACACGTACCTAGTGCTGGTAGACGTGGACTCCGTTCAAAGCTTCGTCTTCAGAAGCCAGGAGATAAGGGTGGTCGCGGCGGCCAGCTACCTAATCGACCTTGCGGTCCACGCGCACTTCCTCTACTACCTGCGGGCGAAAAGCATCAAGGTTCCGCCCGAGGCTGTGCTCTACTCGGGGGGAGGGATGCTTCTCCTCGTTCTACCAAAGCGCATGATTGAAAGGCTTCGCGATCTGGCCAGGGGATACGCGGAGAAGTTTGGTCCACAGCTTCACGTGGCCTTGGCCCCCTTCTCGACGAGCTACCCCTACGTTAGCGGGCTCCTTTTCCCAGCCATGAGCTTCGAGAAGAACAACGTCGCGTTTGGAATGAGTAAACCCGAAGGAATGGAGGGCTCGAGGGGCTTATGCAGGCTCTGCTACTCGGCGCCCGCTGTAACCACTGTGGATACGCCTGAAGGCAAGGTGGATGCGTGTAAAGTTTGCCACGACCTCTACGAGCTGGGCTCGAAGCTTCACTTCAAGGCGAAGTGGGAGTCGAGGATCGCTGTCGACGGCGCGGAGTTCAGCCCATCTCAATCATTCGGCGCCTTGTGGGAGGAGGTTTCCGGCGACATCATGAGGATCATAGCCGGTCATACCCCCGATGAGATCGAGAAGGCCAAGGGAGGTGAGGTTAACTGGAGGGATTACGCCGTCGTCAGGTTCGACGGGAACATGATGGGTTCGTTCATGCACGAGGCGGTCTCGTTCTCTGACGCCGTGGAGCGGAGCTTCCGGATAGACGTCGCGATGAAGACTGCCTACCGCAAGGCCCTCGAAGCCCTGTATCTAGGCGTTAAGGAGGCGGTCGGTAAGGAGGAAGCCATGAAGGCGGTCTCCCAGGTCTTTCTCGGGACGATATACATGGGCGGCGACGACGGTTTGATACTCTCCCCCTCTTGGGCTGCTCCCGTGCTGGCTCACTTCATCGCCGAGGAGTTCTGCAGGCAGCTAGGCTTAAAGCGCGGTCTGTCAGTAGCGGTGGTAGCGGGCCCCGTGAAAATGAACCTCTGGTCGCTGATCGACAGCGCGGGTGAGCTGCTCAAGGTGGCCAAGGGGGTTATCAGGAGCAGGGAGAACGCCTCACTGGGGGCGCTGGTGTTCGACATTTACGAGTCGGGCTCTCCCTCTGGAAGTAGCGCCGTAGAAAGGATCTCGCTCCTGTCCCGCCGCGCTCGCCCCAGCAACGTGGCTGAGACAACCGTTTGCGGCGAGAGCACCATCGACAGCATCCAGCCCTACCTGATAGAGCTCGGCGACGGAGCCGAGCCGGAGGCTTGGAGAACGGTTTTCCGCCTGGTCTTCGCGCCTGAAGGGGTTAACGGGCAGTGGAGTGACAGCGTCAGCTTTGAGGTTCACAAGCGCTCTTTCGGCGTGGCTTTCCTAACCTCGAGGCCCAGCGGCTCCGAGCCCTCCAAGAAGGTTGAGTCAGAGAGGCTGAGGAAGCTGAGGGCCGCCACGCTGAGGGCCTGGAGCGAGGTTTCCGGCTCGCCGTGCTGGAGGGAGATACTGGCTGTGTACCTCCAGAGGCAGGCGGCGCGGGGTGAAGGTGGGCTAGGGGATGCCTACAAATCGCTCCTCGAGCTTGTGAGGGCGACTTTCCTCGGCGCTCCTCCAGGCAAGAGGGCTATCCCGCTCGCGGACGTTTTGATCCTAATCAAGCTGGCTGGGGGTGGTGCCTGGTGATAGGGTTCAGGATCAGGCTTAAGGCTGTGGGTCTGCTGACCGTTGGGTGGGGAGTGCCCGAGGTTGTCGGCGCTGATGTGGTGCATGCCAGGAAGCTCGTCGGGGACCGCTTCGAGCTGTACATTCCCGGCAGTAGCGTGAAGGGCGCCCTGAGAACTTCAGCCTCTCGCGTAGCAGAGGCCTATGGCTTCACGAGCTGCGGCGAGGTAAAGCCCGAGATGATCGAGCAGGCTCACAAAAGCATGGGAGGTCCCTGCGACGTATGCAGGCTCTTCGGGTACCCCGGGACGCGCCCGGAGGGTCATGCGAAGCTCTACGTGAGCGACTTCAGGGCCGTTGGAGAGCTTACGACTGAGATAGTGACTCGCGTCTCCCTCAGCGACACGACTCTCACAGCCAAGGAGGACATGCTCTACACAATGGAGAACCTGCCACCGGGGGTAGAGTTCGAGGGCTTTGTCAGGCTCGAGGAGGGGGCAAGGGAACTTCTTCCTCTTCTGCTCCTTGCTATGGCGGAGCTCAGGACGGGGAGGTTCGGGAGGAGGTCGGTCGTGGATTTGAAGGTTGAGGATGAGGGGAGGCTGGACGGGCTCATCGGGGATGAGTGGAAGCCCCTTCTGCAGAGGATGAGGAGGTGGCTGTGGGAAAGGGTGGTGCAGCCGTGAAGCTGTACGAGGTTAGGCTGGTGCTCAAAAGCCCCGCTATCATCACGCGCAGGAGAACCGAGCGCGGGTACATAAGGCCGCCCGAGTACATACCCGGCTCTACGCTACGCGGAGCCGTCGTGACGGCTCTCTTCAGGGCAGGGCCCCTGGGGGAGGAAGACTTATCCCGAGAGGCGAGCCAGCCGAGCATCTTGGCGTCAGCCGCATTCCCGCTAGCTGGAGGGCACCGGACACTGCCGGCTACGCCGTTCATGGCGCGCTGCAAGCTGTGCGGCCACACCCAGGACCTGACGGAGAGCGCTGCGAGGGCTCTCGAGGGCGGCCACAACCCCGAGTTCCCCGGATTCTGCCCACGTTGCCTAAGCCGGGGGCTGGTCTCGCCCCTTGAGTCCATGCACGGCGAGCTTGTGTACCTTGATGGAGACGAGTACAAGACCTTCAGGCCACGCACCTTCAGGGCCACATCCGTCGGGATAAGCAAAACAAGGGGGTCGGCTGTGAGGGAGATGCTGTTCGAGTACGAGGCGATAGCCGAGGGGTCGGAGTTCTGGGCTCGGCTCGCCGTAGCCGATGGGATCGAGCTGCCAGGCAGGCTGGAGGTTACTCTAGGTAGAGGGTCTTCGAGGGGCTTCGGGTGGGCTGAGCTGAGCCTCACCCAAGTTCAAGCACGGCCAGCGCCCGATAGGGGCGTGTTTATAGCCTTGTCCCCCCTGCTACCCGAGAAAGCCTGGGAGTGGGGCGGGAGCAGGGTTGAGGTGGAGAGAGCTTTCGGTAGGACCTTCCGGGTTCAGCTCGGGTGGGACATCAGGAAAGGAGCCCCACGACCCTTCGCGACGCTCGTTAAGCCCGGCGCCGTCGCCCTGGTTAGCCAGAGCTGCGAGCCGGCCGCCCTCCGAGCCGGCCTCCCAGTGGCCCTGAACGGCGACATTATTACGGGCCTCAACGCCCTGGTGCCGGTTGACGAGTACTACAGGCTGCTCAGGGGGTGATCGGAGTGGGAGGAGGGAGGGTTTTTGAGGCAAAGTTCATCGGGAGGCTCGTCTTCGAAGCCCGGACGCCTGTCCACGTGGGCGGGGGGAGAGAGGCGAACGTGCTCTACGCCCTCAGGCTACGCTCGCGCAACGCCCTGCTGATACCAGCCAGCACGTGGAAGGGGTCGCTCCGCTTCCTCGCTGAGCGCTTGGCTCTGACTATGCAGATGGAGGAGCTGGAGAGGCTCGCCCTCGAGAAAGTAACGCTCTCGCAGAGCCCGCGGGAGAGCACCAGGGAGCTGCTCGGCGAGTTCGAGAAAGCCCTCAAGGGCGAGGACGCCGGCCCGTTCCGCCACGAGGACGTCATGCGCGTCCTAGAGGAGGTTGGCTACGAGCTCGAGAGGCTGGAAGACGTGCAGGGCGCACTCATCGACTACCTCTCACACCACTGCCCGGTCGGGAGGCTCTTTGGGAACCGCGTTAGAGCGGCCAGCGTCCGCCCCCTCGACACGCTGCTACCCCTCAGGGTGCAGAGCAGGTACGGGGTCGGCATCGACAGGAAGACGGGGACGGCGATGGAGGGGGCGCTCTACAGGGTCGAGACGTCCCTGGCAGGGGTCGAGGTGCCCCTGGTACTCGTTGGCGAGGTGGAGAGTAGGGGTAGCACGCCGTCCAGGCTGCTTGCGTCGCTCCTCGAGGCCGTGGCCGAGGTGGGCCTAGCCGTCGGGGGGAGGAAAAGCGCGGGGCTGGGGCTACTGGAGCTCAAGCGGTCGGAGTTCCACGTCGTGGAGCTTGAGCGGGATGCCGCAACCAGGAGGGGGGCGCTCCTGGGGGATCCCTTCGAGGCACCAGCGGTTGACCTCGAAGGCTTCGCGAAGTGGCTCCGCGGCGACCAGCTCTGAACCCGAAAAACCCCCTAGGGAAACTTAAATTTATTTTCAGCAGTGAAAAATTTCAGGCTATTTAAAGTTTCCTCCGAGAAGACTGAGGTGGAACATAACCGAGTTATCTTATTAATCAAGTTTCATTAACATTGCGAACTTTTAAAATACAGGGAGGGTTTGAAATTACAACCACGGGAAGAGATAAGCCTGAAAACGCGTGTTCGCACGGGAAACGGGAAACGGGTAAAAAAAGAACATTTAAATAGCCCCTCCCACATCGTTTAACGGAAGAAGTCAAGAGACAATTGAAAGAATGAGGCCCCGACCCCGACCAAGCACCGGTGGTGGGAATGGAAGAAGTCAAGAGACAATTGAAAGTCCTGAGTATCCTCAAGGTAAAGCCTGAAGAAATCAAGAAGAAGTCAAGAGACAATTGAAAGTACCTGAGGTTAGGCTCCTCGCCAGGTTGAATATTTTCGCGAATAGGGAAGAAGTCAAGAGACAATTGAAAGTAACTACACTCCTCGCGGCTCCTACGACTTATCAATCAGAAGAAGTCAAGAGACAATTGAAAGTCTTGCCTGCTGGAAGCCACCTTAGGTTGAGGAGGTTCTCCAGAAGAAGTCAAGAGACAATTGAAAGATCGATACTCCCCGAGACCCCCCACGAGTACACGCTCGGCGAAGAAGTCAAGAGACAATTGAAAGAGGTTGGCGTTCGTCTCGGGTGAGCTTGCCACACGCGGGGAGAAGAAGTCAAGAGACAATTGAAAGGCGTAATCTCACTTGCAGACGCTCTTTTCGTAAAACCCTAGAAGAAGTCAAGAGACAATTGAAAGTTTCTCCTCTCCGCTCTCCTCGAAAGACCAATTAGCCCACGGAAGAAGTCAAGAGACAATTGAAAGTGCCGTAGCGGCTCTCGATCATGCGGATGTAGTTCTCAACCTGAAGAAGTCAAGAGACAATTGAAAGGCTCTCACCTGGGTTACGGGTAGGCTTTCATTGACACTATGAAGAAGTCAAGAGACAATTGAAAGTTGCTCTTGCCAGGACTCCTGAGCTTCGATAGGATTTTCTGAAGAAGTCAAGAGACAATTGAAAGGGATATGGTACTATTATCCACACTCATGAGCCATAGCTGTACGAAGAAGTCAAGAGACAATTGAAAGTGTACATCTGCAGCTTGTCCACCGTCACGCTACCGGTCTCATGAAGAAGTCAAGAGACAATTGAAAGGTAATACTGCGCCGGTCACGGAGCCGGTGTGGACGTTTATCCGAAGAAGTCAAGAGACAATTGAAAGTCTCGTATATTGTGAGCAGGAAGCCCTTAGCCCTGGCCTTTATATGAAGAAGTCAAGAGACAATTGAAAGTTTACTTCTGAGCAAGCCTAGCCACCCTTCCGCAGTCGAGGCAGGAAGAAGTCAAGAGACAATTGAAAGAAGGGGAATAAGTGTTGTAGTGGTAAGGAGAGTGAAGTGGCCTGAAGAAGTCAAGAGACAATTGAAAGACGTTCACCTTGCCCGTCTTGGTGAAGGGTGACATGCCGGTGAAGAAGTCAAGAGACAATTGAAAGCCCACCCCTCGCCATGCCGTATATCATGGACTCTCCGTAGGAAGAAGTCAAGAGACAATTGAAAGTTTTGCGTTCACGGGACCTTCACCTCTAGGACTTCCAGCACATGAAGAAGTCAAGAGACAATTGAAAGTCGATTGTGGGGGCCCACTTGTCCAGTTGTTGCCTGTTCTTGTGAAGAAGTCAAGAGACAATTGAAAGAGATCAGCGGGTCGTTGGGGGGTTTCGTTGATCATTGGGGGAAGAAGTCAAGAGACAATTGAAAGCTTTATCAGCACAAGTGTGCGCCTGCGATTCTTAGCCGAAGAAGTCAAGAGACAATTGAAAGCTCCTCTCAGGGACATGCGTCGCCCACCACAGCTTAGCGAAGAAGTCAAGAGACAATTGAAAGTTGTTGGTGCTGGCGGCAACTTGAACTCTGGTGGTGGTGAAGAAGTCAAGAGACAATTGAAAGACGGTAAGCCAGCCTCCGGTGTTTGTGCTCGAATCGATGAAGAAGTCAAGAGACAATTGAAAGATACGTGATTTCGCCTCTCTCCTCGATCACTTTCAGCGCGAAGAAGTCAAGAGACAATTGAAAGGAACAAAATGATCGGGTCGGTCCCCGAGGGAGCGGGACCTAGAAGAAGTCAAGAGACAATTGAAAGATTTTAAACCGCTTTTTCAAAACAGAGATTTATTTACGTTTAGAAGAAGTCAAGAGACAATTGAAAGCATTTCAGCCCAGAGAACCATGATGTTGTGCTTTGGAGCTAGCGAAGAAGTCAAGAGACAATTGATTGGTTGTATATTGGGTTTAAGCTAGGTGAGTTTTTCTGATGGATCCCTAAAAATATGAATTTTAGCTTGCCAAGGGTATTGTCTGCTCTAGCTTTTATATGTGAAGTGTTGATACGAGGTCTTAGAGAAAAATTTTATATTCTTTTAGGTAAGTAAAAACTGCAATGAGCATCCGAGATTTTGACGAAGTGGACAAGGCAATCTGGAAATACAACAAAATTACCTATGAACCAGTCTTCTGGGATTACGTTCACAAGTTCAGTGGTGGGTTAAGGGAAGCAATTCGTGACAGCTCACACGAGGTGGATATTGTAAGGAAAGTTGTGCATCAGCTGCGAGGATTTGAGGTAAGAGGGCGTAATGGCGTGACGCTTTCAACTAGCACCGCTTTTATTCATGGGAAGATCATGGCTAGTTTTGATTTCAAAGGAGACAATGTTAGAAGGGAGCTTGGTGATTTGATATTCATCCTTTCTGTCGTCTATAGGAACCTAATATTTTTTGAGAAGCTCACGATATCTCAAGCAAAGGTAACGAGAAACGGTGTGTGGGATCTGTCGAATGAGGCTCAGCTTTACCTGCTTTCACGCTTTCCGCCCTTCAAAATAAGTGGGCGGGGCAGAGAGTACCGTCTGCCTAACTATACCTATACCTTAGGTTCATACACTCTATTTGACCTTAGAGAAAATGACCTCGTTTACATCAGCGCGCGTCTCCTTGATGACATTGTTAGTGCCAACGATTCGAGAGTAGAAAGAGTGAATAGAGAAGATTTATTTTGGTGTGATTATTACTCATTGTATTTACGTTACCATCGCAATTGGTATGTACCTTGGCTATTAGATCTACCTACTTTTATACCCCCACCCCTTTTAAGCGGAGAAGTTCTAGGCGTTTCTCTCTGTTCATTAGACGCCTTCGGATTTGCGTCCAACTTCCTCAGGGGCTTCGTAGGAGAGCCAGCTTTCTCTGCTATGGGATACTATAACTGTAGTATAGCCAGTTTTCTGCAGAAGTTGATATCATACTTCAAAGGAAAGAAATGTTTCGAGGATTTTGTTCAGCTTTTTACGCGGTATGATTATCCATACGATGTCCCTGACCCTGAGGGTATAGAGATAGAAGAAAGGGGTGGAGAAGGTGGAACCGGGATCATATATACAGTGATAAACCTTGGTGAGTAGGTGAATTGGAGCTAACTATTTTTCGGGTGTGTTTTTTCTCAGATTTGCTTCCATACTTAGGGTATGGCTGCTCCTATGCTCTCTCCCAGCATAACTGGAGATGTACCTGTGCGATGCACGTTGATGGTCTAAAGAAAAACTTCTCGCGTGAGGGGTTGTGGCAACTGGTCGCGGTAAAGGTTAAGTGGTGCATTCGGTGCTTAATGTGGGAATGAAGCTGGAAGGATTAGCAAGAAGCCTCCCTTTGTTGGCGACCCCAAGCGTTAGTCAATACCAAGGGGAAGCCCTATGCTGAAGCTTGAGGTTAAGGGGTTTGAAGCGTCTATGGCATAAGCTTCATGACCGAGTGATGCGGTGTGAGCTGTGGTATGGGCGGCAGGGTTGAGGCGCTGAGGGAGCGGTATAGGCCGTCTAGGGTGGTGGTGCTGATGGTGGGTGAGTCTCCGCCGGCGGGCGGGAGTTTCTTCTACGCGCATGGGGGCTCTAAGCTGGGGCGGGCGACGAGGGAGGCGTTCGAGGAGGCGTATGGGGTGAGGTTTGGCAGCTACTCGGAGTTCCTGGAGTTCTTCAGGTCTCGGGGGTTCTTCCTGGTGGACCTGCTGGGCGGGAGGGGTAGGCGTGTCGGCGAGGCGCCGGAGGGGGAGCTGGCGGCGGCTGTGCAACGGCTCGCGGGGCTTGTCGGGGAGCTTAGGCCCAGGCTGGTGGTGGCCGTGCTGTGCAGGGTGTGCGACCTCGTCGAGGAGGCTGTCCGGCTCGCGGGCCCGGGGGTGCCTGTTGTGTGCCTCCCGTTCCCTGCGAGGAGCAGGGGCAGGTACGTGAGAGGCCTCGTCGAGGTTCTTCGCGCCCTCGAGGAGGGCTCCACGCCAGCGGGCGAGGGCTTCTGCTCGGGCAGGAGGAGCCGCGGCCTGAGGGGTTTGGCGCCCGGCGCGCCCCACTGAGCGGTGTCAGTCTAGGAGCCCCCTTGGGCTCCAACCTCGGGATCCCGAGGTTGTTGGAGGAGACTATCGCCTGCGCCCCGGGCGAGGGAGCTGCTGCTTGAGGGTGAGGCTTCCCGGGTCTACGAGTGGCCATAATCGAGTGGATTGTGGAGTCCGTCACGCCCCCTCGGCTTGCCGCTTCTCAGGGCTCCGAGAAGCCTCTTGCACTCCTCGCTTCTACTGCGCGAGGGCATCACTTCGAGGAAGATATTTGTGTCAATCAGGTGCACCGCCCAGCAACCTTGTTGTCCAGAGGTGCTTGATCCTGTGCTGGAGCTCCGCGGAGTCTAGGTCGATGTCGGCGAGGGCGCCGCTGATGGCCTCAACGGGGTCTCCCTCGAGGGCCTCAGCCCCCTCGACGTGCGAGACCCACATGCGTATGGCCTCTTCGAGGGCCTTGCTGATCGAGCCTCTGCGGTGCCCGAACCTCTTCATCGCCAGCTCCCTGAACCTCTTCTCCAGCTCCTCGTCGATGCGGGCCCTGATCACGCTTCTAGAAGGCCTTGCTTTCCTTTAAGCTTGGCGCGCGTCTGCGGCGGGAATGAGTTGAGACTTTTACCAGGCGTAAAGTGCTGGGTTTATTTTGGTGGGCTTTCTTCTGCGCGGTGGGCGGGGCTGTGACCCTCGTGCGCGGGTAGGTAAGGTTCATAGGCTAGCTCGCTGTTCACCTCAATGGTTTAGGTGCTCGAGCGGCTTGCGGAGAGGCTCTGGAGGCGTGTGGCTCGGCGGCGTTGGCTGAGTAGAGGCGCTCCCACGAGGGGCGCGGCGGAAGTCGCCGAGAGGGAGCTGGGTGGAGGCACAGTGGACTCGATTGTGGGGCTCGGGCTGCAGTCCGGCCACATCTGGGAGGGCGAGGACCTGGTGGCGGCGCTGAGGAGGAGGGCCGAACAGACCTCTCCCAGGTCTTGGCGTGGCTCTTAAAGCTCCACGTGGGACCTGCGGGTGCTTCGACGCATGCTGTGAGGGGGCGTGCCGCTCAGCTGAGCCTGCGGCCGGCGCTCTACTTTCTCCGTTGGGAAGGCTCTGGGGCGTGTTCGCGCGCTTTTCGTTGCGCCGAGGTGTGGGCGAGCCTGATGGCTAGTAAGCCCGCTAGGGTGACTAGGATCAGGCCTGCCAGCGCGGACACTGGCTCAGCCCAGCTGGGGGTTTGACCCGCTGTTTTCTCGAGCTTCCAGATGGCCCTGACCCGTAGGGGGCTGTTCACTGTGATGTTGAGCGTGGGTTGCCGTGAGGCTGTTTCTCCGTTGACTTCCCAGGCGTAAAACACCCACTTGTGCGTTGTGTTCTCCGGCACCTCGGTTGGTGCGATCGATATTCTTGCCGTGGAGCCAGCCTCGTACCAGCCTGCCCCCGTGGTTGCGCCTTTCTCCGTGGTGACCTCGACTAGGTAGAGGGTTCTCCACCGCGCCGTGAGGGTGCGGTTCGAGCCGGCGAGGAAGCTGTAGCGCGACTGCGTGCTGGCTAGCTCGGGGCCCTCGTACCAGCCTGAGAACGCTCTACGCGTCCCGTTGGGTAGCTCGATCAGTGTTGGCTGTACCTCGATGGTGGCGTTTTCCCCGGCGTTGTACCAGCCTGTGCCGATCGGTTGCCCGTACTCGCTTTCAGCCAAGATGTAGTAGCGAGGCCCCTGCTCCTTCCTGTGCAGGGGGTTAGCTAGCTCTCCTCTTATGTAGGCTCTGTAGGCTTCTCCCCAGCCGTCGTTGACGTCCCAGAATATCCAGATGCCGAGTAGCCTACCGGGAGTGTCAACGAGGCTAAGCTTGCCTTCCACCCCGCTGACCCACTCTTCCACGGTGCTCGCGTTCCAGTAGCCTGTCACGATGACCTGCTTTCGGGTTGCGTTCTGGTAGAGGGAGAGCTTGACCGGGTCGTAGAGCTCAGTCACGAGGGTCGCGTTGAGCCTGTCGAGCACCCCGAATATACCGGATGAGTTGGCTTTCTCTATGAAGGGCTGGTCTATCCAGAGCCATACCTTCTCCCTCTCAGCGTCGCCTAGAGAAAGGTAGAAGCCCTCGAGCTCGCCTGGGTTCATCGCCCTCCCCTCCCAGCCGTACCAGACAGCCACCGCTAGCGTGGAGGAGAGGTTTAGCAGGTGCTTCGAAACGGAGAGGAGGGCCGTGCTCACTCTGCTTCCCGGGATCAGGTACTCCCACTCGTCTCCGTACTCCCACTTCGGCAGCACGAGGTAGAGCACTCTCAGGCGCGCGAGTTGCGCAAGCTCGTCGATGAGCCGTGCGTTAAACCGGAACACCTCGGTGTCGCTCAGCGGGACGACGAGTATGGCGAAGTCGTACCCCGCTGAGGATATCACTCTGAAGTCGTTTTCGATGAATCTCCTGTAGTCGCTCAGGTTCGACTTAGTGTAGAAGTATATCCTGTCCCCGTACTTCTCCCTCCAGTAGGGGGAGGACGCGCCGCTGGGGAGGATGTAGACGATCCCCGCGCCCGTGAAGTAGGGGCTTGGCGAGTCAGGGGTGAGCCTCACCTTAGCGCCGTAAAACCTGTTAAGCACAAGCTCCAGCGCGTACGCGAAGCCGAAGTTGTCTCCGAACCCGTTAGCGGAGACCTTCACGAAGTACCCTTCACAGACCTTCACGGCGCACGGGTCGAGCAGCCTACTGCCTCCGAGCTCAGCGGCACCATAAGCCTCGTACTCAACACCCTTAAGCCTGCTCTCGTCGAAGGGCCTGAAGCTTCTCAGCGATTTGAAGCTTGGGATATACCTTGCCCCCAGCTCCGTGGGCCTCGTGACGGCTCCCCCGTCTACGGCGACGGTGACTTGCCGGCCGAGGAAGCTGTTCTCAATGCCGGGCCTGTGGACTTTCGAGCCGTTGGCATAGCCGATGTAGTAGAACTCCCAGTCACCCGTCCACACGACGACTCCCCCGCCTCTAATCCACTGTAGCGCGAGCGAGTTTGAACTGCCGTTCCACACGGTGTCCGGGGCTACGTCGCTCGTGAACACGACCACGCCGGTCTCTCGAAGCATGTAGTCCCTAAGCTCCTCGGCGTTGAGGATTCGGTACGGGATACCGAGCCTGTCAAGGGTCTTCCTGATGTTGGCCGCGATCTCCCTTGGATTGACCCAGTTGCTCGGGTAGCGTTCGTCGAAGTAAACTGCCAGCGCCCTAGTGGCAACTTTTGTGGGCACACCTTCAGCCCCGCTAACTCTGCCGGGCTCAGCGAGCACAGGGGGGCTCGAGAGGGGGCATGGCATGAGGAGCCAGGCGGTGAGGAGAGCGAGAACTAGAATGAAAAGGGGAGTTTTCATCATGCTTGTAGCCTCCATGAGTACCGGAGGTTTTCAGCAATATAAATAAGCATCCTGAGACTCGGGTGAAGGGGCTACTGGAGCTCGAGTGCCTTGGAGTCGTGAGGATGGTTCTCACGTACCTCGCGGGCTTCTCCTGAACTTCAGCCTCCACGGGTAGTGAGCGCATCGTAGGTCACGGGTGGAAGTCGCGAGGGCCGCAGCGGAGTACTTCGAGAAGATATGGGCACACGCAGGGGGGCTAGGATACCAGCGGGGCCGCTCGCGCCACTTCTAGGCGCCCAGCCTGGTCAGCTTAGATCATGTTCTGCGCCCAGAGGGCTCCGACCAATACTAATTACAACAAAAAATAATAAAAAAGATGAATTACTGGTCGGCCGAGCCCAGGGCCCGCCCGGGTGCCACGAGTTCCTCTTCAACTCCTGGACAGGTTGAGGGCTAGCGGGAGGAGGATAGCTAGGAACACCTTCGGCTGCCCTGCTTCGTTGCACACCACCGACGCTTGGCTGATGACGAGCTCTCTGAACGAGCTGGTGTTACGAGCTGGTTGACCATATGGTTTATTAATGAGTCTACCATCGTTGTGCCTAAGGGGTGAAGGGCTTGAGCGCGGTGTTTAGCGTGAAGATTAAGAGGGAGGTCAAGGAGAAGATGGAGAGGTACAGGGATAGGGTGAACTGGGCTGAGGAGGTTAGGAGGTTCATCGAGGAGACCATCAGGAGGCTGGAGGCTGAGGAGAACTTCGAGGACGTCCTGAGGAGGCTGGAGGGGGCGCGCTGGCAGGTGCCTGGGGGTTACTCAGCCGCCCTGGTGAGGGAGGATCGTGATAGTGGTTGACGCGTCCGCCCTGGTGGCGTTCTTCCTCAGGGAGGAGGGCTGGAGGGGGCTGGCGAGGTACATGGTTCGGACGGTCTCGGTGGATCATGCGGTGAAGGAGTTCTACAACGCGGTGTGGAGGAGCGTGAGGCTCAGGGGGGTTATCAGCCTCGAGGAAGCCAGGGAGATCATAGGGCTCTTCAACTCCTACCGCGAGAAGAACATGGTTCTGGAGCCCGAGGAGAGGTACGTGGGGCGAGCGTTCGAGATCGCGGTTGAGCACGGCGTAACGGTCTACGACTCGCTGTACCTGGCTCAGGCGCTGCACCACGGTAAGCCCCTCTTATCGCTAGATGAGAGGCAGAGAGCTGTGGCATCCTCACTGGGATTGGAGGTAGTGCCCTAGGCCTCTAAGGCTGCGCTCAAGTGGAGATTCAAGATGGTCTGCTCCCACCCTGGGAACCGACCAAATAAGGTATAAAACATGCTAAAGGCGGTGGTGAGCCTCTCTTGACTTAGGGTTGCAGGCGCCTGCCAGCATTACTGGGTTGGGGTTGAAACGCAGAACGATGAGTGGCTTAACGTGTGCTAGCTGTTCCCGCACCTTCCAGTGTACGCGGGCTGGTTGATGGAAAAAGATATAATTGTCAAAGCGAGTTTTACTGCAGGTGAGCTGGGTTTGACTCTCAGACTGAAGGTCGGGAGGAAAGGCTACGTGATACTGCCTAAAGCCGTCCGCGAGGCGGTGGGAATAGAGGAGGGGGACGAGGTCATCGTGGAGGTCGGCGAGGGGATCGTGCTGAAGCCGGTCCGCAAGAAGGTGGACGTCGAGGAGCTGAGGAGAGTCCTGAGGAGGCACTGGGAAGTGTTGAAGGGGGTTCCTGGCAGGAGGGAGCCGGCGCCGGGCGAGCTGGCTGGTAGCTACCTCGAGGAGGAGTTCGAACAATGAAGGTGTTTGTGGACTCCCCGCTCCTCATATATCTCAACACGGTAGCGGAGCCTGGAGCGAGGGCCCAGTACGAGAGCTTCTACCTAGACCTTCTGTCCAGGTACAGTCCTTACACTGATGTCTTGGTCCTCGATGAGCTGATCTATGTGTCCAGGACAAAGTACGGCGTCCCGTATAGCGTCACGCTCGACTTCGTGGAGTCTATTGTCCTGCCTTACGTGCGCGTGCTCAGCCTAGGCGAGGAGGAGTACAGGCAGGCCGCGAGGCTCCTCCCCGAGTACAACGTAGAGCCCTCTGACGCGCTCCACCTGGCGGTTGCGTTGAACAACGGCATCGGCCTTGTTGTCAGCGAGGATAGGGACTTCGACAGGGTTCCTCTGGTCCGGAGAGTCTGGCTCTAAAGCCGCGCAAAAGGCTAAGCCCCGAGCCCTCGGGGCTCTGGCACCTTTCCCGTGCTAAGTGGCGAGGGGTGCTGGGGCTCGGGTAGCGTGGCGTTGGTTGAGTCAGGCGCGGCTTGGGAGGCGAGCAGGCTGTACACGTCGTCGATGAGCCTCTTGACCTTCTTCAGCTCCTCCTCGAGCCACTCGGCCGTGCAATCGCCGTCGTAGAGGCACCGGATGTGCAGCTTCTGCTCCCTGGCCGCGAACCTGTCGCTGAGGTTCATGTCTCTGACCTGGGGGTTCTTGGACTCGAGCTCCTCCAGCTTGTCCCTCTTCATCTTGTAGGTTTTGATGTCCTCGGGGTCGTAGCCGTAGGCTGTGAGGAGTGCCTCGACTGCCTTCACGCTGGCGTTCCAGGCCTTCTCCGCGGCGTCCCTTACGAGTACGCTTCGCTTTTGCGCGTCTGCCTCGCTGCGCGCCTTTGCTAACTCGTCGAGCGAAGCCTCGTAGAAAAGCTCGGCTTCCTCTAACAGGATGCTCATGGCTTTATCACGCCTCGACTCCGACGTAAATCTTGTAGCAGTAGTCATTACGACATTATATGCGTTGAAACATATAAGCCTGACACGTGGTATGGCTCCTCCTTTTCTGCCCCCACTGGCCCCCCTTAAATTTTTCGTCATCCTTCTTCGGCCTCGGGGTCGCCCCACGGGGGCGGCGCATCGCCCGCTGCGGGCCTGCCCCCTCTCGGGGCCTCCGGGGAGGAGCAGCCGGCGGCCGCCACGCCTCAGCGGCAGCGGCGGCCAACAGCCCTACCCGTTACAGGCGGTGCTTCAGGGGTTTATCTCCCTTTCGCTGTGAACGCTGAAAGTGACCCACTCGAGCACCTCCCAGGAAGGTGCAGAGGGCTTAAAAGCGGGCACCGGCTGGTGAAGGCGTTGCCGGAGGTGGGACACCTACCACTGGTACAACGTGTGGACAAGCAAAGGGAAATATGGGTGCGACTGCCTCTTCCGCGCCTACGGCTACGTGCGCAAGGCGAAAATATGCTCGCACATCGCCACCGTCATGCTGCACCGGAGGCAGCTGAGGCTCCGCGCCGAGTGAGCCTCAAAGCGGCATCGCCGCAGGCCAGCTCCTCGAGGCTGTAGCCGAGCAGCACAAGCAGTCCGCAGGCCCTCTCCGTCAGGTAGACGTAGCGCGCATCGCCGACCACCGCCTCCCTGACGAGGCCAGCCGTGCGGAGCCTCTCCAGCGCAGCGGCGATTTGCCTGGTGTTTCGGGTGCCGAAGGCCCTGCTGAGGGGCTTCGGATCGCGGAGCTGTGTCAGTGTATCTCAAAAGAAAGGTTCGCTTTTGAGTTACTCGGCGTCGCGCTTGCATCATGGTGGCCTTTCCTTCAGGCGGGCTGCTTCCCGGAGAGGGCTTTCTCCAGCCGGTCGAGGGTTTTCCTCATCTCGTGGAGCTCCCACGCGATCCAGACGGCGACGATGAAGAGGAGCAGGAGATCGCTGCCGTCCACTTCTTGCTCCCGTGTTTCCCGGCGGTGAGGTTCCATATAAACGTTCGCTGCGCGCTCACCCGGGCTTTGAGGCGAGCCTTCTTAGCTCCTCGAGGACTTCCCTGGCGTGGTCGTCGACCTTGACGTTTGTCCAGGTTTTCCGTATGATGCCCTCGGGGTCTATCAGGAATGTGCTCCTTATCGTCCCCTCTGCCTCGCGGCCGGCCACCTTTTTCCTGCCCCAGGCGCCGTACTGCTCGATGACCTTGTGCTGGGGGTCGCTAAGGAGGATGACCTTGAGGCCGTGCTTCTCGCGGAATCTCCTGTGGCTTTGGGGGCTGTCCTTGCTCACGCCGACCACCGCGGCGTTAAGCTTCTCGAACTCCCCGATGAGCTCCGTGAACTCGAGGGCCTCGCGGGTGCAGCCCGGCGTGTTGTCCTTCGGGTAGAAGTAGAGCACGAGCCACCTGCCCCGGAAGTCCGAGAGGCATACCTCGCGCCCCGCGTCGTCCTTCAGGCAGAACTCGGGCGCCTTGTCGCCGGCTTTGAGCATGCTAGCTTAGCTCGCCGGCGGGTTAAAAAAGTTGCCTCGTGCTTCTGGGGCTACCCTCGGGTGGTTGAGCCGCCCTGGCCGGGCTGGAGGATGACTGGGACGGACTGGCCCGCGGGGGTTACAACGATGACGCTCGCTCCGGTCTTCGCGACCTCCTGGAGGCCGAGGAGGTAGAGGTATATCCTCGCCAGCTCGGTGTCGTTGAACTGGGACACGACCAGGAGCATTGCCGCGCGGGTTGCGTTCGCCCTCAGGAGGAGGCTCTTGGCCTCAGCCTGGGCCACGGTTAGGGTTGCGTTCGCCTGGGCCTCGGCCTCGAGCACCCTCCTGGTGTAGTTCGCCCTCGCCAGCTCCTCGATCCTCTGTCTCTCGTACATAGCCTTTATGGCCTGCTGCTGCGCCGCGATCTTCTGGTTGATCGCCGTGGTTATCTCCTGCGGCAGGATGAAGTTGAGGATGTTGACCTCAAGGACCCTGACCCGCCCGGCGAGCTTGCTCTCCCTGCCGACGGCGTCGAGGTATGCCTCCTGGATCCGCCTGGAGATCACGTCGCGGTTCGTGATGAGCTCGTCGAGGCTGACCTTGCTGATCTCGTCCCTGATCACCTGCCTCATCAGCGGGACCATGATCCTGTCGTCGTAGTCCACGTTGGGGAAGTCCCTGACGAGCTGGTCGAACGTGCTGGGCTCGAGCTGGTACCTCACGACCACCTCCACCGTGACGCTGACGCCGTCCCGGGTGAGGACGGTCGGCGGAGCATGCACCCACTCCTTTACGGCCGCCTCGGCCTGGGCGAACTCGATCGTCTCGACGGCCGTTGTGTCCCTGACCGTGTAGGCCCACGGCGCCTTTAGGAACACGGCGGGGCCCTGGATCGGCTTGGAGACCGTGCCGAGGAGGGGGTCGACGACCACCGCCACCTCGCTGACGCCGAGGGTCGAGACGGAGGCCGCGAGGAGGGCGAGCGCGACGACCGCGGCGAAGATGACTACCAGCAGGAGGGTGCTCCTTGGCTGCCTTACCTTGATCCGGACGGGGGTTTCCACGCCTCCCACCGCTATTCCGTCAGAGCGCGCTGTATATAAGCTCGCTTCAGGGCGAGCTCCCATAGCGGGGCAACCGAGCGTACTAAGCTTTAGGCTTTACAGCGCCACCTGGGGGGTGCTTGCTTGAACCTTTAAATTGCTGGGGCGGCTTGGTATCTGCGTGAAGCCGAAGGTTTACCTGTCGTGGAACCCACTGGAATGGGAGCAGGGTATCCTGCGGAAGGTCCTCGGGGACCACACCGTGGTTTCCTGGCCGTCGCTCGAGCCTGAAGGCTACCGCGACGCCGAGGTGGCGCTGATCGTCGGGGCGCCTAGCTTCCTCGGCTCGATGGAGCTCCTGCGCTTCATACAGGTGAGGAGCGCGGGTGTGGAGCCGGGTGTCCTGGAGCTCGCCTGGGCTAGGGGGGTGCCCGTCGCGTCGAGCAAGGGCTGCAACGCTCGCGCGGTGGCGGAGATGGCTTTCGCCCTCCTGCTCGCGCTCGAGAAGAGGGTCACCCTGCAGGACAGGAAGCTGAAGTCCGGCGAGTGGGTTCCGTACGCTCGGGAGACGCTGGTCGGGGACCTGGAGGGCAAAACCATGGTCATCCTCGGCTTCGGGGGAATCGGCCGGGAGGTTGCCAGGATCGCTGAGGCGTTCGGCATCAGGGTGGTCCCGGTCGCCTCGAGGGAGAGGCAGGAGGGGAAGTGGAGGGTGCTGGGCGTCGACAAGCTTGTCGAGGTCGTCAGGGACGCCGACTACCTCGTGGTCACGCTGCCCCTGACGCCTAGGACGAGGCGCCTGGTGGGGAGGGAGGTGCTGTTCAGCATGAAGAGCACCGCATTCCTGGTGAACGTGGGCAGGGGCGAGGTGGTCGACGAGGAGGCTCTCTACGAGGCTCTAGCCACGGGGCGGATAGCTGGAGCCGGTCTCGACGTGTGGTGGAGGTACCCTCCCGACCCCTCAGCCCCGTCCCCGAGGGGTGTCCACAGGCTCGAAAACGTGGTAGCCACCGCGCACAAGGGTGGGTGGACCAGGCTCTCACTCGAGAGGTGCCTCAGGTTCTCAGCCGAGAACGTGAAGAGGTTCCTACTCGGCGTGGAGCCGCTGAACCTGATACGCCCGGGGAGTGGTACTAGTGCGGCTGGTTGTGAACTGTGGCTAGTCGTGTAGCGGGTTCAAGGAGAGAGGTTAGAAAAAGTAATAAGCTGAGCAAGCGCATTTTTGTCCTGACAGGAGGGGGTGAGATTTTGTCGAAGCGAGTATCCCTGGCCCCGCAGGAGTTCGCCGAGTACGTGAAGGGTCTTATCCGCGAGGCCCAGAGTGCCGGGGTGATCTTGCGGGCTATGGGCGCGGTCGCGATTTACATCCGAGTTATGGGGGATCAGCCCTGCCTAGACCTCTACCGTGCTATTGGTAGGTTCTCGGACAAGGAGTTCGCTTTTACTGATCTCGACCTGGTTGGCCTGAAGAAGCAGAAGAGCCTCATTGAGAGGTTTTTCGCGGAGAGGGGCTTTAAGCCGGACTACTACGTGAACGCGTTTTTCAGCGACCGAAGGCTCATCTTCTCCCATCCCGAGAACCTTTTCTCGCTCGACGTCTTCTTCTCTCCGCTTGAGTTCAGCCACGTGGTAGACCTCGGCAAAGACCCCGAGAGCACGCGCCTCCTCCTGGAGGACATCACTCTGTCTCCGGCGGATCTCTTGTTGCTTAAGCTTCAGATCCACGACATTAACAGGAAGGACTTAGCCGATATGGCCGTCTTGCTCGCCTGCCACGAGACCTCTCTCTCCGATGAGCCAGGCAGGCTGAACGCTAGGAGAATAGGGGAGGTCTTAGCGGACGACTGGGGTTTTTGGTACGACGCGACGAACAACATGAACGCTTTGAGGCAGTTTATAGGCGAGTACGTCTCGAGGGCGGACTTCGCCGACCACCGACAGCTTCTCGAGAGGGCGCTGAAGAACCTGGACTTCATCGCGAAAACTGTCGATGAAACGCCTAAGACCAAGGACTGGCTCAAGAGGGCAAAGATAGGGACGAAAAAAAGATGGTATAATGTGGTCGAGGAGGTTTAGCCCTTGATCAGGTTTACTCCTTTAACTCTGTCTTTGTCCAGCGTTATGAGGGCCGCGTAGAGTATTCCCTCGTTGTAAGCGCTCCCGGCGTTCACGATAGTTGTTCTACCGATCTTTTCGATGCTCCTCGACTCGTGTATGTGCCCGTGCAGGCCCAGGAGTGGCTGGTGCCTTTCGATGAACTCCCTTATGCTAGCGCATCCCACGTGCTCCATGACTATGCCTCCTCCGCTTATGACTGGCTTAAGGTCCTCGTCGAGCTTAGGCGCTAGGTCTAGAGTCGTGCCGTAGGGCGGGCAGTGTGCGTTGAAAATAAGTCTGGAGTAGTCGCGCACGCCGCTGAGAAGCTCTGACAGCTCCTGCCTCATTACATCCTCCTCGACGTCTCTAGGGCACTTCCAAGGAGTGATGTTGGTCTTGTCGTACCCGAATAGCAGGTAGTCGCCGAGCTCAACTACCCTCCGAGCGTGGTTGATGAAGACGCCGCTTTTCTCGATAGCGGCGTCGACTGTGTAGGGGTCGTCGTTGCCGGGCATCATGTAGACTTTCACGCCGCTTTCCCCGAGCTTGGCTCGGGCAAAGTCCGCCCATTCGAGGATTCTCTTGGCCATCAGCTCCTCAAGGACTTTGTCGAGCACTTCGTCGAGCTTTTCGAGCTCTGAGGGGTCTTCGACTATGTACTCGTAGAACCCGTAGGATGTCACCTGGTTTATGAGGTTTTTCAGCTCTTCCCCGCTCTTGGCCTCGTATCTTGTGCCGTAGATTTCAGTCTCGTACTTGCCGTCTCGCTTGACGATCGGTGCTATTCCCTTGCCGGTTATGTCTCCTCCGATGACGACGGCATCAGCCTTGTAGATGAGGGATGCATTGATCAGCTTCTTGAACATGAGTGTGGAGCCGTGGAGGTCGCTGGCGTATAGTAGCTTGATCATCTAAACCACTACTCGACCGGTATCTCCTTGTAGAGCGTGGAGATGTCGATGCCCTCCTTCCTTAGCCTGTACCAGCGGACGATGTAGTACCAGGGTATCGGGAGGAGGAACACCGCGAGGTTGAAGAGGAAGGAGAGCCACTGGAGCCCTCCAAGGGCCGGGGCGGTGATGGCCGAGTAGGCTACCCAGGCGTGGAGGACCGTTGCGGTTAAGCCGATAACCGTGATGAAAGGTACGCCTGCGATCCTCCTCTTGGCGAGCGCGGGGAGCGTCTCGAATATCTGCTTGTTCCTGAAGGGTAGCAGGGCGCTGCCCAGTGCGACGATGATGAGTGCTAGTTGCATGAAGAAGAAGGTGTTGACGATCATCACCTGGTAGGAGGCGAGGCCGACAAGGAACATCAGCGGTATGGCAACTATGCTGAGCGCGATGATGTTGTAGATGGGGGCACCCCTCTTTACCTCCCGTAGCCACTGAGGGGCTAGCCCGTCCACAGCCCAGGCGAAGACGTTCCTCGAGACGATAAGCAGGTTGGGGGGCGTGAGGTAGATGCCGCTGGCTAGCCATCCTATTGCGATGAGGAGTATGAGTAGCTTGTCCTCGGTCATCAGGAAGGCGTAGTTCTGCGGGTAGGGAGGGAACGGTAAGGGGTACTTGTCTGGATGCCACTGGTAGAGCCACGTGAGCGCGGAGTGCGCTTCGTAGCCGAGCACGTTGTACACGGACTGGCCTAGGATGACGTACCACGCTCCCATGACGAAGAGGCCTCCCACGATTCCTATCCAAGCGTTCCTCTTCACCTCCTTGATCTCACCCGCCACGTAGGCTGGGAAAGCGGCCCAGCTGTAGTTCTGGAACGGGAATACTAGGGCCATGAGGGTTGCGGGTATTGAGATGGTGAGGCCCGTGAAGCCCAGCGAAGTGGCTAGGCTCAGTATCCTCTCGGGGGTCGTGCCGTTTGCCAGCTGAGCGAACTTGCTCGCGATCGTGGAGGAGGGGGTGGCAAAGCTGAGTGCTATGAAGACTAGGCTGCCGAGGAGGCTTAAGCCGAAGAACACCTTCAGGAACCAGGAGAAGACCCTCATCCCGTACACTATCAGGACAGCATAGAGCACTAAGGCCAGTATACCTATTATCATCGAGCCTTCGAAGCTTGAAGCCCACTCAGCTAGGCTTTGCATCCCTAGAGCTTGGAAGAACGTCCCCAGGAAGAAGGGCCCAGTCGTCTGGAGGTTCATCGCGTACCAGTTCAGCATGACGAATGTTAGGAAGAAGTTCACCATGAAGCCAATTATGGGGTGGTAGGCTCTGCTGAGCCAGACGTAGTCGCCGCCGGATCTAGGCATCGCTATGACCCAGAGTGTGTACACTACTGCGATGGGTAGAACGGCGAAGATCCCGAGGAAGTACGAGAGCGACAGAAGGGCTCCCGCGAACATCGCCGCGCCCCAGGTCCAGGCCCAAAGGACTCCCTGCGGTGGGCTGCACATGGCGACGTTGAGGTTGAGGGTGTCGAAGGCTCCGAGGCTCCTTACAAGACCAGAGGCTCTCCGGTACTTCACTTCAATTTTTCCGCTCATCGGTATGTCGGTTAACTCTACCATATTTAAGCTTTTTGTGTGATATTTAGAAGCATCTATTCTTTAATGATATCAATGTAGAATGATAAAACATCATATGTAAAAATTTGAAGTATGGTAATTGTTTACCCGCTCTCACTGGATGTTTGAACAGTTAACGGAGAGGATAAAGAGCCCCTTTGATTTAGGAGACGTAAAGGTTCATCCCGTGGATCGCGCAGTTATTGATACCCATATTTCAAAGTCCAGCACGATGATTAACCAGTTTTACTCCGAGTCGTTTTTAAGATTTTTCCGGTTTGTTGAAATGGTGACCCTTTTGAGTGATTCAATTGTAGTGGGGGTCGATATTGGGACCAGCAGCATCAAGGTCGAGGCCTTCGATAAGACGGGGACCAGGCTATGGAGTGGGCGCGAGCCCCTAGAGGTGGAGTCGCCGAGAGATGGGTGGTTCGAGCAGGATCTGAGGGCTGTCTACTGGAAGGTGGAGGGGCTCCTGCGGGAGCTGTTCAGGAGCGTCCCCGCGCGCGTCGTTCTAATGGGCCTCAGCTCAACCTCGCCCGGCTTGGCCGTATTGGACTCGCGCGGCGAGCCTGTGGGTAAGTCGATCCTCTGGATGGACAGGAGGGCTGTCGAGGAGGCACGAGAGATCGAGCGGAGGCTGGGCCTGGAGCACGTGTACAGGAGGACTGGGCTGAGGGTGGACCCGATATTCACGGCGGCGAAGATCCTCTGGTTCCTTCGGAACTCCCCGAGGCCCGAGGCGAGTTTCTTCGTCCAGCCCAAGGACTACGTCTTCCACAGGCTGACGGGGGAGAGGCTCACGGACTACAGCAGCCTGAGCGAGACGCTCCTCTACACGCTCGACGGCACCTGGTTCGCGGAGATGCTGGACCTCCTGGGGGTGAGCGAGGACTCCTTCTTCGCGCCGGAGGAGTCGACCCGCGTATACCCCCTCAGGGGGGATGTGGCTGAGAGGCTTGGCGCCACCGGACGCGAGGTATACGTGGCGCTCGGAGGCGTGGATAGCGCCTGCGCGGCGCTCGGCTCTGGAGGGGTGGCGAGCAGCGTCGTCGTCGACACGACTGGCACCTCCGCCTGCCTGGACCTGGCCACCGAGAGGCCCGTGGTGGACCGGCTGATGAGGTTCGAGAGCTACAGGCACGTGGCTCCCGGCCGCTACCTGCTCGAGGCGTGCACTCCGACTGGGGGAGAGGCCTTGAGGAAGGCGCTGGAGCTCGTCGGCGACCCGGGTGGTAGCCCCGACGCTCACCTCGACAGCCTGGAGCCCTCTGGCCTGCTCGTCCTGCCGTTCCTCTCGGGGTCCAGGAGCCCCGACTGGAGGCCCTGGCTGAGGGGCGCGGTGTACGGGTTATCGCTGGCGACGCGCAGGAACGACCTGGTCAAGGCGTTCATGGAGGGCGTGGCTCTGTGGGAGAGGGCTGTGCTCGAGTCTGTGGAGGAGCTGGGCTTCCGCGTAGGGGAGGTGAGGGCGGTCGGCGGGGGAGCGACGCTGAACTGGGCGAGGATCAAGGCGAATGTGACTGGGAGGAGGTTCGCCATACCTGCGGAGAGGGAGGCCTCAGCCCTCGGGGCCGCGCTGCTGGCGGGGGTGGGCTACGGGGTCTACCGCGGAGTGGAGGAGGCTGTCGGAGTGGTGAGGGTGGAGAGCGTGGTGGAGCCGGACGAGGGGGTGCGGGCCAAATATGAGCGCGTTTACTCGGCGTTCAGGGCTCTCTGGGAGATGCTGGGGAGCGCGGAGCTAGGGCTTGATCATGATCTTCATTGAGGAGCTCTTGTCCTGCCACGCTTTGATCGCCTCGTGGAACTCCGCCAGCGGGAACCTGTGGGAGATGAGGCGGAGCAGGTTGACCCTACCACTGGCTATGAGGCTGAAGGCCTTCTCGTACTCACGGTACGTGTAGTTCGAGCTGCCAGTGAGCACCAGCTCGCCGTAGTGGATGAGGTTTGTGTCGATCGTGAAGTTCGAGGCCCCCTTGGGTAGGCCGGCGAATATCGACACCACCCCGGTCTTCGAGGCGATGCTCATGGCCGTGCTGAGGGTCTGCTGGTTGACCACGGTCACGAACACCGCGTCCATGGCCCCCGCGAGCGCCCTAGCGGGGTCCTCCTCCTGAACGTTGACGACACGGGTGGCGCCTATCTCCTCTCCGAGCCTGAGCTTCCAGTCAGTGAGCCCTATTAGCATCACCTCGTCCGCGCCGTAGATCCTGGAGAGGGCTACGTGCTTCAAGCCCATCGGCCCGTCCCCTATCACCGCCACCCGCTTGCCGGGCCTGACCCCCGCGAGCTCCACGTCGTGAAGGACGCACGCGAGGGGCTCTGTCATGGCGGCGGCCTCCAGCGGAACACCGTCCGGCACCAGGAACACCAGCCCCCTCTCGACGAAGCGCCTAGGCACGCGCACGTACTCCGCGTGGCTGCCGTCGACCTGGAACCCGAAGGTTATCGGGCTCTCGCAGAGGTTCTCCCTCCCGGCCCTGCAGAACCTGCACTTCCCGCAGTAGGCGTCAGCCGGCACGTTGACCCTGTCCCCGGGGGCTACGCCCTCAACCCCCTCTCCAACCTCCTCCACCACCCCCGCGAACTCGTGGCCCAGGACGACCGGGAGCTTAGCCGCGGAGCTCCCGTACATGTAGGTCTTTATGTCCGTCGGGCAGAGGCCGCTGGCCTCAACCTTGACCGTTATCTCCCCGGGGCCCGGCTCGGGGTAGGGTATATCCTCGACGCGCAGGTCACCGGGCCTGTGGAGGACCGCGGCTTTCACCTCGAGCCACCCAGAATCCTGCTCGCCTCCTCAATGGAGGCCCCCTTCTTCACGATTGCCGCCACAGCCTTCACCATGAGCTCGGGGTTGTCCCAGCCCCACACGTTCCTCCCCATGCACGTGCCGATCGCCCCGGCGTCCATCACGGCCTTCACGAACCTGAGGACGTCTAGCTGGGAGTTTAGGCGGGGGCCGCCGGCCGCCACGACGGGGGCCAGCGAGTACCTCACTATCTTAGGGTAGTAGCTCTCATCCTTCGGGAAGAACGTCTTCACTATGTCGGCCCCCTCCTCGCTTAGGATCCTGGCGCCCTGCCTCAGCAGCTCAGCCCTCTCCTCCTCCTTGGCCTTGCTCCACGGCTCAGCCTCCCCTATGACCGGGAGGCCGTAGTACGAGGCCTCGTCGACGACCTCGCCGAAAGCCGTCAGCATGTCGGCCTCCTTCGGGTGCCCGATGGTCACGGTGAACACCACCGCGTCCGCACCAGCCCTCACGGCCTCGAACACCGTTCCAACCAGCCTCTGGTCCTGGACGTCCGGCGACGTCACGGTGGCCCCGCTAACCCGGTAAACGACGCCGGCTCTGCCAGCGACGAGGTCCGCGACACGCTTCAGGAGCCCCCTCCTGACCAGCAGGGCGTCAGCGCCACCCGCTATGAGGGCCGACACGAGGTTCCGGAAGTCCTCCAGCTGCGGGAAGTAGCCCTCAATGCCGTGGTCTATTGGGACGATAACAGTCTTCCCCTCAGGGGGGACGATCCTCCTCAAACGAAGTAGCTTGCTTTCCATTTCAACCGAGTGTGGCAACGAGCTGGGTGGTTAAATATGCTTCTCAAAAAGCCTCATTAATTTCTCCTCGGAGCCTTCTACTCGAGGACCCGACTAGCGCCCGGCACCATCGCGCACCGAGTCGGTGCAAGCTAAAGCCAATTGAGATTCCCCGACAGGTGGATAAGCGCGCGTCGCTGAGCAGAAGTGGCTTGAGTGTTGCCTCTACACCTTCACCAGCTCGCTTTCCGGTATGAACCTCCTGTACCACTCCGTGTAGAGTCTCCTCGTTACCACGTGTAGCTCGACTGGCGCGTCGACCCTCTGGTACACCCTGGTCATGATCTCGTACTTCCTGTCCACTTTCTCGGTCACCACCAGTATGTCTATGTCGCTCGCCGCGGTGTAGTCGCCCCGGACGACTGAGCCGAACACGTAGACCTCCGCCTCCGGGTCTACCTCGAGCACAACCTTCTTCACCTCCGCGGCCACCTCCATGTACTTCTCGAGCGCCTTAAGCTCCCTCGACAACCCGCATGAACACCTCTTTAACGAACCTCATCAAATCCCTTGCCTCAGCCTCCTCGTAGGTGATCGGGAGGTAGCGCGAGGCGATGTAGGCCTCCTCAAGCCTGGCGATGTAGTGCAGCTTCCCCACGTCTTCGACGAGGGCCAGCACGCCTTCGTCCACGCTGCCAAGCTCCCTTATTAGCCTCCTAAGCATGCGCGTCCTCGGGTACGTGCCCTTAGCCACGAGTAGCCTGTACTTGAGGATGAGCTGGCAGTACTGCTCCAGGTTGAAGACGGCTAGGTCGTACTCCCCTTCATCGAGGAGCCTCTCTGCGTTGCGCAGAAAGGAGTGGGCCCGCCTCCTCAGCAGCTCCGCCTCTTCAAGGGGCAACGCCAACACCTAAGCAAATACATGTCTTTCACGTATATAAGCGCCTCAGGTCACCCCGTGCACCTGCGCACCTGGTGCCTGAGGCTAACGCATAGGTACACGCCCGCTTAAAGTTCCAGGGCTGCTGGAGGCCCGGCTTAGGGAAGCTTCCCCTAGCTCAAGCTTACATTGTTTTTCAACTGCCCTAGCTGAGGTTGCCCCATGGGCTTGGTGTACGTCGACGGCGTCGTCAAGCACTGGAGCGTGAGGTGAGGGCGAGTCCCCCTCGACTTAAGCCAGCCACACCCTCTCCTGGCGATTTCAATAATCACAGAAGTAATATCACCATGGTGATATTGCGGTTGTGATACTAATCTTTCCATCAGGCGATGCCATTTCACTAGAAGTCAGGAGACGGGCGCTCGAGGGGTCGGTCTGGACGCCTCAGAGGTCTCTGCCCGTGGTGCCTACTCCTCGAGCACCGCCACCGCCCTGACGGGGCTCGCGGAGCCGCCGAGGATCTTCAGGGGGAAGCCTGTAAACTGGAACCTCCTCCCCAGCAGCTGCAAGAGGTTCGTGAGGTTCTCGTATATCACGACGCCGCTGGGAAGCAGGGTTTTGTGGGCGGGGAAGGGGGGCTGGTCGATGCTCGGGGCGTCCGTGCCCACCGCATTCACGCGCTTCTCAGCGAGGAGGCGGGCCGCGTCCCCGCCTAAGCCGGGGTGGTCGAACCACTCGGGCGTGCCAGCCTTGGAGTCGTAGCCCGTCAGGAAGAGCACAACCCAACCCGGCTCAAGCTTGTCCAGTGTTGCGCCCATCCTTTCCCGTAAGGTGCCGGCGGTGACCACGGCTCTGGGGGGCAGGTCCCGCAGGTCCACGACCACACCCTCCCCCGTGAACCTCTCAAGGGGAACCTTGTCCACGGTTTCGGCTCCTTCGACGAAGTGGGCTGGCGCGTCGACGTGCGTGGACGTGTGCTCGTCGAACTGGAGGAGGTTCGAGTAGTAGCCGTGCTCGCGTATCGTCGTCCAGGTGTGGACGATGGGCGTGGGGTACCCCGGGAAGACAGGCGTCCCCGACCTGATCTCCATGGTAAGGTCTATAATTTTCTTTGTCATTGAGTGGCATTTCACCTCACTGGTATTTGGACGTAACGCGTTAGCTGGCCTCTGCGCTATCATGTAGTAAGGAAAGAGATATTGCGATTAAAATGTGTTTAAATTAGGTGAGAAATCACTCGTGTTCTACTACGAGGAATTCGTACTCGTTAAGGCCGACCTCAGTGAGGTAGTAATCATTCTCTTTTTCAACCCTGTACTCTTTGTTTGTGAGCGGGCTGTAGACCTTCCTGGGTGTCACCCCCCTAAAAACGAGCTTGACGCTCAGGGGGACTACCTTTGTGGGTGGGTGCACCGCGTCCGCGGTAGATGTCCAAGAGGTGTTCGGGCACGTGTTGGACCTGGTTATGATTCTGTCGGCGTAGGTGTGGTTGAGTAGGTGCACGAGGATTTCGCTACTGCTGGACTCGTATGCTTCAAGCTCGACGAATCCCGGGCTGAGTGCCTGAACCGGGGGAGGGCCAGCCGTGTAGATGACGGTGTTCAAGATTAACGATCCTAGGCTAGGCAGGCCCGTCCTCCAGTACGCCCGACCTACCTGTCCGCTGAAGTACACCCAGTTTTCAACTGCCAAGATCGCAGGATGTTCTGTCTTCACGGTAGGCGGAGGTGGGCTCCTCCCGTTCTCGTACTCGTTCCCGTACTCGCGGGAGGGCAGAACTATTCGGGCCAGCTTTTGGGCTTCCGATTCCACTAAGGTTTGCCAGCCGAGCTCGGGTGGTACACGCGAGCTCATGAATTCTTTGTCGAAGTCCCCGATCAATATCTCCCTTGCGTTGACCCCTTTAAAGAGAGCGTGGGTGGGGTCTAGGATCTCGAAATAGCTCCAATCAGCCCTCAGCACGCCGTTAAACCTGATCCCGAGCACCTCAGACAGGCGTGTTTCCTCGAGGTTTCCGCCATTCTCGTCCAGGACCCCCGTCTTGTAGGCCGCGACGATACCACCCCCCTTATCGGCGTAGCGTTTGAGGTTAGAGGTCGCGGTTCCCGAGAGGCTACGCACGTTCTCCATTATGATAGCCTTGTAACCGCTGAAATCTCCGCTGTCTAACGACGTGTCGGACACGTAGTTTACGGGTAAGCCCTCTTTTAGTAAGGCGTAGTAGTAGCCTCTAAAGCTGTCAGCTATGTGTTGCCCCAGGCTCCCACTCCAGTCTCTACTCCTGTTCGACCACACGATGCCCACATACCGTAAGGGCTTAGCGCGAGCCATGTAGTCCTCAAGCTTCTCGACCTCGCGGAAGGCAACGCGCACGGCTTCCTCCTGAACACCATTGAAGAAGGCGGATGCGAAAACCAGGAAGAGGGGCCAGCCCCCTCCAGCAAAGGCTTCTCGAAGACCCATGCGTATGGCTAGCGGGGACGTCTGCTGGGGCGTAAGCGTGGTGTGGAAGCTGTTTCGGCTCGCCCAGACGCTCTTTCCCGTAAGCGCCCTTGTCAGCTTCACCATTTCCGCGATAAACCCTGGGGGCTGGTAGTCGGCTTCGCTGCACTCGGCAAAGAACACGTCTACGGAGTCTTTAGCCTGCTCGGCTATAGTGTTTGCCCTCCCCCTCCACGCGTAAGGGTGGCTGTTATAGGCTAGGATTGCGCCTTTTCCAAGCGTGTGGATGTGAGCTTTGAGTTCTCGCAGCCTTCTCACGTTGACCTCAAGCCTCCACTTGAAGGCTTCCCTGTAAGCTTCGCTGTCGAGGTTCGCCTCCTCGGGGGGCTCGTATCCCTTCTCTTCTTTAAACAGGCGTCTGCACGCGTTGCAGAAACACGCCCTATCCGCGTCGGGCATGTACCTAAAGCTGTCTAGGAACACTCCCGATACACCGTACGCGAGCACTTCCTCGATCTCGCTTTTCACGTGGTCTATGAACGGCGAGTTCAGGCACATAAGCGGCCACGAGGGTTTATCCCGTCTCCTGAGCGGAGGATCTGTGTCCATTGTGATGACTTTTCCCTCCCTGTCAACCTGCGCCCAATCCGGGTGCTTGCTGTACAGCACAGGGTTTGTTGTGTGTCCCACCATCGCCACGACGTCTATTCCTTTTTTCCTCGCCTCCTCAACGACTTCTCTGAGTAGATCCCTTTTGCCGAGCTTAGCAATCTTAGGTGCTATTTTGCTATCATAAAAGGCTCGGCCAAACGCGTCTCGAGCGAACAGAGTTACCGTGTTCGCCCCAAGCCTCACCGCCAGCTCCACGATCATCGCTCCTGTTATCCTGTCGACTCCGTAAGCTTCCGCATCCTCGAAGTTAAACTGCAAAACCCGCGTGAACCTGAGCCCCACACCTCACACCTCGACGCATATTTCTTCACATGCGAAGTCCTCAACAATGGCATCAGGGGCCCCAACGGTGAAGGTCCCTCCGTCAGTCTTCACTTGGAGCTGCACTATCCCACTTGTAAGATCGTAAACCGCTCTCTCCACTCGTCCATTCAGGTGGTCTCTGCCACCTCCTTTCCACCTCCCCTTGCATTCAACTCTCAACGAGAGACCTCTCTTCAGTAGCCTCTCTACTTCAAGCACAGCCAGCTTGAAAGTCGTAAGGCAGAATGGAGGCGCGAGCTCCTCATCTCTTACGGTCCTGCTGTGAATCCACCTGTTAATGAAGTTCTCCTCAAGGTAGTCTATCAGCACAGGTTCCTCGACGACAACTCCGTAGGGGGTCATCTTATCTGCCCTAAACCTTCTTTGAGCGAGCACGCCTGTCTTCGAGTCGACTAGTACGAGGAGATCGCCGGAAACGGACTTCTTAACCTTTTTCAGACCCTCTGCCACGCCCTCGCTGAAGGGAAGCCCAGGTATCTCATAGATCAGGACATAGGAAATTACCCCTTTTCCGGAAACCTCCAGTATTTTTTCCCTCAACCTCTGGACGAAGTCAACGTCCCCGCACACGATGATATTTCTCTCCGCCTTCTCGATTGCCTCCATGTACCTCTTTAGCAAACCCTTAGAGCTCCTGTATATCCAAACACCGTGCACGCTTTCAGGCGCCTTTCTCGGAAGGTTTCTCAGGAAGCTCTCAGCTTCCTTCAAGTCTTCGTCTAGCTCTCTTCGTAAAACTTCGAGGAGCACATCGGGCGGCACTGCCCTATACATTGCAGGTTTCCCCCCGTAGAGCTCGATAAGCCCTTTACTGAACAGCCTTTTCAGAGACCCGTGAAGTTGAGCCCTGTGGGTTTCAAGCTCCTCCTCCAGTGTTGCCAGAGTAGCACCTCCCAAGGATAGAAGTGTGATGTAGACTCTTGCGTCAAAACTTGTTAGACCTATACTCTTCAGCAGATCCTGGAGGGATTTCATGCTCAACTTAGAAAATCATCATATGTTTTATTAATATATTTTTCTTCACCGCTATTTAACAAAATACTCTGTTATGACAGAAGCTCCTTGTACGCTGTATTCCTTGCTAAGGTAAAAACTGATCGCTGGTTTTTCTGCGAGACCTGCGATAATGTATCGAATTCTAGATAGTGCCTTCCCCATCACTGGGTTAGATCTCAGAGCATTCTTGGGAGAATTCTTGCCGAAAGCGGTTCCTTTAGAAAAATAGCATAAAGTTTATTAATACGTTTTTCCACCAAGCAATTGGAGAGGGCGAAAAGGATGAACAGGCGGGTTCTTATAGCCGTTGCCCTCGTCGCTATAGTTATAGTCGTTGGCCTCTTGTACTTCTTCTCTCAGAGGCCCCAGGAAGTTAAGACTCTTGGCTTCGCCAGTACGCAGCTTGGAGCTACCGCTGAGAAGGCTTTCCTACTGAACCTGCTGGGCAACTTTACCAAGGAAACTGGTGTACCCGTTGACTCTCTCATAACTTCTCAGTACAGTGATGTTCTCTCACGCTTAGAGGCAGAACAGCAATCAGGCAAGGTGACGATAAGCCTTCTTGGTGACCTCGAGGGGAACATCTACCTGTACGCTGACCGCGGATGGGTAACAGACATGTCGAAGTTCGGAACTCTTCCAGGACGCACATTCATAAGTTCATTGGAGGCTACTAGTATCTACAAAGGTCAGAAAGTCTTCATACCTTGGATGACAGCTACGTATGTGTTTGTAGTTAACGCTGAAGCGTTCAACTACCTGCCTCCTGGCCTTACCAAAGACGACGTGATTAGCGGGACGAGTAAGTGGACTTATGACGCTCTACTCGCTTGGGCTAAGAATATCTACGAGAAAACCGGGAAGAAAGCCTTGGGCTTCCCGGTGAGTCCCAGCGGCCTTTTCCACAGATTCCTCCACGGATGCATCTACCCGTCGTACACGGGGTATCAAGTCAAGGGGTTTGACTCACCTGAAGCTGTTGCGATGTGGGCGTACTTGAAGGAGCTTTGGAACTACGTGAATCCCGCTAGCTCAACCTACAGCCAGATGGCCGACCCGTTGCTGAAGGAGGAAGTCTGGATAGCCTTTGATCACATTGCCAGGATTAAGAATGCCGTAACGCAGAGCCCCGACAAATTCTACGTAGTTCCCGTCCCCGCAGGACCCAAGGGAAGAGGACTCCTAACTGTCGTAGTAGGCCTCACGGTTATGAAGGGTGCGCCTGCCCCAGACGAAGCCTGGAAGCTCATCGAGTTCCTCACGCGACCAGATGTGCAGGTGCAAACCCTCCAGGCAACCGGCTTTCTGCCTACAACCGTTGAAGCTGCGGGGAAAGTCCCGCAGGGACCCATAAAGAGTCTAGTAGAAGGGGTTAACCGGGAGCTTTCGCTACCAGATATAAAGACATCCTACATTCCTCCCCTCGGGGCTCAGGGCTCACAGTTCAGCCAAATATACAGGACTGCCTTTGAGCGCATAGTCCTCAAAGGCGAGGATCCGGGCGCCGTCTTATCGGAGCTCAAGCCGCAGCTGCTGAGCCTATTCCAGCAGGCAGGCGTCTCCCCCGACATCTAGAATTGGTACTGGAAAAGCGGTTGAGCAAAATGAAATTTTTTTACACACGGGCTCGGGTAAGAAGCCTTCTAATTGCTTTCTTTCTCTCGCCTTCGATTATCTACATGGTGGCCTTGCTGGGTTTTCCTCTGGTACTCAGCGTGTACATAGCTTTGTCAGACCCAACTAGCCTGCAGCGAGCATTATCCGATCCCTACTTCCTTCCAGCCCTTAGGAACACACTACTTCTCGTCGCGATTATCATACCCCTTCAGTTCCTACTCGCTCTATCGGCGGCTCTGCTTCTGAGCAAGCGTTTCCCAGGGTCTAGCATCTTCACATTCATCTTCATACTCCCCCTGCTACTCAGCGACATCTCTGCATCGTTGATATGGTACAACATCTTCAGCTATAACGGGTACCTTAACAGGTTCCTCCTGAAGGTAGGACTCGTAAGCAAGCCGCTACAGCTCCTGGGTTTCCAGTACCAGGCGACCGAGATGCTGGCTATAGTCGTAACGGAGGTATGGCGGGCGACTTCTCTCATCTTCATAATCATTTTCGCCGGCTTGCAGTTCATACCTAAGGAGTACTTCGAGGCTGCCGACGTCTTCGGCGCGTCGCGCTTACAGAAGCTCGTTTACGTCACACTGCCTCTCTTAAAGCCCAGTATTCAAGTTGCTCTTATTCTTAGGACTTTGTACGCGTTGCAAATATTCGCGCCGATGTGGGTGCTTACAGGCCGTGACGTTCCTGTACTAGCCGGTGAGGCTTACTACTGGTACACAATCCTGCTTGATCCCCAGGTTTCAACTATCTACTCACTCATAATCGCCGCTATCTCCGTAGTTTTCACAGCAATTTACCTGCGCGTAACGAGGTGAGAAACCTATGGCTAAAGTCCAAATTATCCTAACGTATCTCGCCGCTCTAGCATTAGCCTTCTGGGTGCTAACACCCATAATCTTAGTAACGCTCTCGGCTTTTGCTGACCCGAGAGACTACTATAATGTAATGAAACTTCTCCCTTCCTCGTTTACACTCGCAAACATCTATGAGTTGCTCTTCGTGCTTGGCACCTGGAGAAACGTGATCACAAGCCTAGCTGTGGCTGTCCTAGCGATACTTATCAGCATGGGTCTTGGAGTCCCTGCAGGCTACGTGCTGGCGCGTTACAGCTTTAGAGGGAGGGACACTTTAAAGCTGACAATTATGGGTCTACGGGCCTTCCCACTCATAGTTGTAGCGGTTCCGCTAACAGTGATCTTTATGCAAGTGGGAATAGCTGACAGCATCCTGGGAGTTGCATTAGCTCACTCCATACTTGCTATTCCAATTGTGATCTTCATGGCTTACAGTACTTTCGCCGGCATCCCGACCCAGATAGAGGAAGCGGCCTATATTGATGGCTTGGACGAGTTCAGCGCTTTTCTCAGAGTGACGTTGCCCGTCTCTGCCCCCGGCTTAGCGGCGATAGCCATCCAAGTATTCATAATATCATGGAACGAGACCTTCATCGCAGGGATACTTACCCTTAGAAACAGGACGCTTCCCCCCGAGATACTCGCCTCTATTCTCACCGCACCAGACCCCTACAAGTTTGCTGGGGCATTGATCATGATGCTACCGGCAGTTCTCTTCACGTTCCTGCTCAGAAAAAGACTCATCGCAGCATGGGGTATAACCTTAAGGTAGGTCTTTCTCGCAACACTCTTTCACCAGTTTTGAGGAACGTTCTCTACGGTCATGTGAACCCTGACAACCCTACGCGTACAAGCACTTGCTTTTTCAGGGCGCTAGTATCGTCCTACCTAGCCATTTCCAGAGAGCATAGTAACACTAAGTTTATTTACACGTAGCTTTTTTGAGTCAACGTGGCTATGAAGTGTGCGATTTGCGGCTCGGAGTCTGACAGCCTGCTCTGGGCGGTCCACAAGGAGCTCGGAGGGATATGGGTCTGCAGGAAGTGCTGGGAAGCGCTCTTCGAGAAGAACCTCCTAGTCCCGAGCGGCGGCGAGTCCGGCTGCGCCTGCTCTTAGGGCTTGCGGCGAGCTTGTTTCGGGAAGAACAGCTCAGCTGATAGAGACTGTGTAGCGCGCCAAGTTCTCACATGGAGGAAACCGTTAACCCCCGCACTCCGCGTGGGGTAAGTACTTATACTCGGCTCTCGACAGCTAAGTTAGCTATGGAGATCTACGTTAAAGTCGACAAAAGGGGGCGCTTGTTCATCCCATCGGAGGTCAGGCGCAGGCTGGGCATCAAAAGGGTACTCAAGCTCAGAGTTGAGGGCAGGAGGCTCGTGCTCGAGGCTCCGGAAGACCCGCTCGATAAGCTCGCGGAGCTCGTCGTAGAGGCTCCAACCAGCGAGGAGGTCGTAGAGGATGAGTTCGAGAGGGAGCTTGAAGCGAAGCTACTCAACGCTTCAGCGAGTCGCTAGCGCTTTACGGTCGTTGAGGCGGTGATGTTTGGATTACTTCGCTTGAGCGAGATGCTCAAGGGAAAAGTAGGGCGTGACGTACTTCTACGTCCTCCACGTTGCGTCAGCCTCTGCTAGCGATGAGACGATCGCGATCTATGACCGCGTGTACTCTGTCGTGGATGGCCTAAAGCACCTGGACTCTCGCCGGGCCCTCAATGCTTAGCGGAGCGCGCGTACTTGCAGAGGTCGGCTAGCGGGCACCGGTCGCACGCCGGCCTGCGGGGCTTGCAGACTGTGGCTGCGAGGTCCATCAGCGCGAGGTTGAGCTCGCAGGTCCCCGCGGCCCTAACCGCATCGGCTAGGAGCTCGCCCACTCTCGCCTCCTCGACCCCGAAGAACCTCGAGACCACCCGCCTCGTGTTCACGTCCACCACTGGGACGAGCATGCCCTTCAGGAGGCAGTCTATGAGGGAGAGGGCGTAGGGCCCGAGGCCGGGCTTCTCGCCCTTATCCCAGTTCTCCGCAAGGGCGTAGATCTGCCTGGCCCTGGTGTGGTGCAGGCCTAGCGGCCTGAGGAGCTCCTCGATGCCCTCGACACCCAGCTCCAGCGCGCGCTGCGGCGAGCTTATCGCGGCGACGATCCTGCTGTAGTGCTTCGCCACGCTCTCGGCGCGCGTCTTCCTCAGGAGTATTGCAGTGAGGGCGACGACCCACTCGTCCCTCATGCCGACCCTCCAGGGGAACTGGCGCTTGTTCACGGAGTACCACTTCATCACCCTCCTGGCGAGCTCCTCCGTCAAGGGACCACCCCGCTGCCCTCGCTCAACGGGCGCGGTGAGGAACGTTCTCTCAGAGGTGGAGCAGGAGGTAGAAGTACGCGAGGTACACGGCGGTGTTTATGGCCGTCACGACTGCTCCGTGCTTGAGGAACTCCGTGAAGCTGATGGTCTGCTGGTACCTCGTCTCGAGGGTCTCGATCACGATCACGTTCGAGGCGGCGCCGAGTATCGTGAGGTTGCCGGCGATCGTGGCGGCCATGGCCAGCGCTACCCACTCCGCAGTGTTGCCCGGCCCGAAGCCAAGGGCCTTCATGTAGTCGATGAAGAACTTGGTGAAGGGGACGTTGCTGAGGAGCTGGCTGAGCGCCAGCGAGGCTAGGGTTATCAGGAGCACGTTCACCCAGGTTTGGGCGAGGGGGTTTAGAGTGAGCGCCCCGATCGCCTCCTGGAGGACCCCGGCACGCCAAACAGCCTCCATGGTTATGAACATGGAGATGAAGAAGACGACAGTGCCCCAGTCGACGCCGCCGAGTATCCTCCTGGGGTCGCTCGACGCCACGTAGAGGGTTGCGGCAACGACGAAGGGTATGAAGCCGATGCTCTTCACGTGCGGTAGGCCCGCCAGCTGCAGCAGGTCGTTCACTAGAAGCGCGGCCACCACCGCGGCGAGCCCGAGACCTCCCAGGTAGGCGTCGCGCCTGTTGGTGATCTTCTCCTGGGGGAGCGCGAGGAGGCTCACCGGCCTGTCCTCGACTCTGAACGCCCTCAGAAGGTACGCGGCGGTCAGGTAGATGTTGATGAGCGAGGGTATCGCGAGCCACTTCAGGAACTCCACGAGAGGCGCCCCGATCCCCGACTCCACGGCTATGAGCATGTTCTGGGGGTTTCCAATAGGGGTCATCACCGAGCCGATCGTGAGGGAATAGGCGAGCAGGAGGAACATCATCCTGTAGTCGACGCCCAGCGCCCTAGCCACAAGCACGGCTATCGGCGGGCCGATCAGTGCAACCGTGTCGTTCACCGCGAGAGCCGCCATGAGCCCGAAGAGGTAGGCCGAGCCGAAGACGGCCGCCTTCCTGCTCCTGAACCTCGACACGAACCACAGGGAGGCGGCCTCCAGGAGCCCCGACGACTCCGCGAGAGCGACTATGGAGAACATCCCGATGAGGAAGAGGACGACCTCGATGTTCACAGCCTGCCCCAGCTCGTCCAACCCTATTAGCCCGAACGCGACAGAGAAGGAGGAGGCAAGGGCCATCAGAGCCCAGATAGGCACCTTTGGGCGCCTCGACCTTAGCACGAGGGAGAGCGCAAGGAAGGCCAGCAGCGAAGCGGCCACGGCCTCTCTGAGGCCCAGCATGAATCCTCCCACCCCCTGGAGCGAGCTAACCTTTTAAGCATTTCCCAAAGGCTGGGAAAGCCCCCTGGGCGGCGCCGGGCCGCGGCGCGCTTACAGGTGGATCAGCGGGAGCTCCCTCCTGCAGTTGATCCTCACCGGAAGGACCGATTCTCCCAGGCCGCGGCTTACGTACAGGTAGGATTCGCCCAGCCGGAAGAGCCCGCTAGCGAACCTCGTGCCGTAGCGGCTGGGCACCCACAGGGGCCCCAGGAGAGGGAGGCAGACCTGGCCGCCGTGCGTGTGCCCTGCGAGGACTACGCGGGCTCGGGGCGAGAGGCCCGCGATGTCGGGCGTGTGGGAGAGGAGGACGTCCGCCTCGCCGACGCGCGAGAGGTAAGACCTCGCGAGGCCCGCCTCGTCCTCGTACCAGTCGATCCCCCCGAACCTGACCCTTTTGAGCTCGACCGCCTCGTTGAGCAGCAGGCGGACGCCAGCGGCCTCGAGAGCGGCGATTCCCTCCTGCAGGGGGAACCTGCCGGTGGCCCAGTGCTCGTGGTTCCCGAGGACCCCAAGCTTCGGGAGGTCCAGCGGCTTCAGCATCCTTTCTACGAGCTCGAGGCTCGGCGTCGCCTGGTCGTACGTGTCCCCGAGCACCACTGCCACGTCGGCCCTCCGAGAGGCCTCGATGAGCGCGTCGAGCACGGCCTCTTCCCGCCAGCCCCAGCCGTGGAGGTGGAGGTCCGTCACCACCATCACCGTCAGCCCGAGGCCCAAGCCCAGCTCCACCTCCGTAACCTCCGGCGCCCACGTGTCACGCAGGGCTGTCACTGCAGTTGCGCCAGCTAGCCCTGCTGCGAGAGCAAGGAAGGATCTCCGTGTGAGTCTGACGCGCATAACCTACCACGCGAAGCGCTTTTTCGTGCTTCTATTTCAGGGCTCTGCATTCTAGGTAACTCCCCGCATTAAAAACTTAGCTGGGAGTGAGGATCAAGGGAAACCCCAGCATGGGATACGCGTACAGGCAAGCGCCTGCGATTCCCCAGAAGAGCGCGTGGGATTCGGCGTGCACATATTCTTGGGAATTACCGACGGTATCGCATCCGGGGGTCAGCGGCGATCCCGAGCCCGTTTAGGCGGGTCTTTAAACGTTAATGCCGTTGCGAGAGCCACGGTACCCTCTATCTGCTCGGTCTAGCCTTCATCGTGTTCTGCTTCTTTCTCTTTCAGAAATGTCCTCCTCATGTACCACTCTACGCAGTTGACAACCGAATAAGCGTCCTGAAGCGACTTACCTGCGCACTCCTCCAGGACTCTCTTAGGTATGTAGAACACCCTCTCTTCCCTGAACTCCCTGCCCGGTATCCTTGCGATCACGGTGATGGACACTGCCACGTACTCCTCGCTCACAGAATGTAGAACGCATCAACCAGCTAAAAACCTTTAACCTGAAAATTCTCAAAAACGGAATGGAAAACACTTGCTAGCTTTAAATACTAATGGTGCAGATCGGACGCAGAATGATGCTGCGTATTGACCCATTTAGTCTCGAAAAACAGGCTTGTCTGAACGGTGAGCCCGTTAACAAGTATAAAGTCTCAGTTCACTTCACATTGGATAGCTCAGTTCAAATCACCTCTCACCGGCACCTATTTTTAGAAGTGTGGGTGGAGGTGCTATTCGGTTCGAGTCTCTCGTGGGTTCAATAGAGTAGCGAGTAACCTTTCCGCTTTTTAACAGCCCGCTTAGGTTAGAGCGGTTAACTAGCTCTCTTACCTCGGACTTTCTAGCCGTGAAGAAAACAAAGTAACCGCATTTGTGCAGTGATCGTTTAACGAGTGCGGATCTTGCTAGTGGCCCAGAGGCTGGAGTTTTGTCTAGGTAAAGGTGACAGCAAAATTTTAGTTTTCCATGGTGAGCTGCTTTTGACGATAAACTTAATTCACATTCCATTTTCTATAAAAATGGTGGTTTCAATGGTTGTGGAGATAATTAGGCATATGGATAAACAGGGAAGATTGGTGTTACCCAAGGAGTGGAGGGAAAAGTACGCAGAAGGCGGCCTTATTGTGGTGAGGATTGAGGGCGAGAGAATAGTCTTGGAGCCGCTAAAGCTCCCCGACTTAACGAAGTTCTTCGACTCCGTGGAGGTCGACTTGGAGTCTGATTTATCAGACTGGAAATCTGTCAAGGGAGAGCTCCTTGAGATTCGTTGATGCTAGCGTTTTCGTCCACGCTTACCTGAAACCGAGGAGGATGCTGAGTCAACATGAGCGGGATATTAAGGACGCAGCCAAGGAAATGGTTAGGAGGATTCAGAGAGGTGAGAGGGTTGCGCTGACGGTTGTTCAGCTAGCCGAGATTGCCAACATACTCGAGAAGTACATGCCACCGCGTGCTGCTCTCGACGTCGGGAAGTATCTACTTTATGCTCCTCACGTGACCATCTACGGGGTGGATTTGGGTATGTGCCGGGAAGCGTTGAGGGTCGCGGAGACCAATCACATCGGATTTAGCGACGCGGTTGCATATGTTGCAATGCTGAGGAGCGGTATTAGGGAAATATACTCATTCGACAGGGACTTCGACAAGCTTAGTGGGATAAAGAGGGTAGTGGGGTAGTCCTTACTAAAGCTGAGCCCCTCCCTCGAGATAAATCAATCCTTTTTCCAGGCTCGTTGCGGGACTAGCAAATGCGGCGGTGGATTGAGATCAAATTTTTAGTCTGTAAAACGTCGAGGACGATGGTTGGTGCGCTGGCTCATGCGCTTGTGGTCGATTCACCCCAAGTACCTTGACGCAAAAGGACTAGTGGCTCTGTGGCGGGAAGCGCTCCTGGCGAGAAAGGTTCTCGAGGGCGGGACGAAGGGGTACAGGAACCACCCGCAACTTGAGAGGTTTAAGGCCTGCGAGAACCCGATGGAGTGCATAGACGCGTACATTTACTACGTGTGGCTCGAGTCGGTAGAAAGGGGGTACTCCTTCGACGTGAGCAAGGTGTGGAAGGTGGTGAAGGTCAGCGTTATCCCTGTAACAGAGGGGCAGGTGAGCTACGAGTTCCAGCACCTCCTGGGTAAGCTCAGGGCAAGAGATCTCAAGAGGTACCAGGAGCTGGTAAACTTGCACGGAGTGGAGGTAAACCCCGTTTTTAGGGTTGTACCCGGTGGGGTCGAGCCCTGGGAGAGAGTGAGGCCTACGAGAACTAGTCTGCTGTGATTCACGAGGCTTCCGGTTTAGGTCACTACCTCGGTGCAAGGCAGGCACTTAACATACGCAATCTCCCCTACATCGTCGTTCACATCAACGCACTGTAGTTTTCCTCGGCGTCGTCACGTTTTCAGCCACAGGTGAAGGGCATTGCTCATCGTCTTACTCTGGATTCGTCCGCGTCAGAGCTATGTGAATTCACGTGATGGTAAGCAGGAACTACCCGACTGAGCTCGTTCTCGGGATTTTTCTTGGGACTCGTGTGCAAAGATTATATCTTTACACAGCTGAAGCACTTACGGACGGCGTTTGTCCATTCAGAGGCCTAGGTATCCTCGCATATACAGGATACCGCACCCCAGTGGCTTCAGGCACGGTGGCAAGCGCTACCTCACCTACCCTGAGCTTCTACAGCTATTCAACGGCTCTGTGCACGTAGAGGAGAAGCTGGACGGTGCCCAGTTCTCGGTGATGAGGGAAGGCGGGGAGATTGTCGTCTACCAGCGTGGCACGAACATCGTCGATGGCTACGAGCCCGGTGTTTACAGGGGAATTTGGCGTCTCTGGGTTTATCCCCACTACGAGAAGCTCCAAGAGCTGCCTGAGCGCTACGTCCTCTATGGCGAGTACCTTAGGGTCAGGCATACTGTCCCCTACGATCGGCTGCCAGACTGGGCTGTGGTCTTTGATGTGTACGATCTCGAAAGGCAGGCGTTTCTCGGGTACGAGGAGAAGATCCGTGTGGTAATGGATCTCGGTCTCGAGCCTCCCCCGCTCCTTAAGGTTCTCGAGCTAAACTGCCGTAGCGAGCGTGAAGTGGACGAGATTATCAGGGAGCTAGCAAGTATCATAGAGGGCAAGTCCGCTTTCTCGACGGAAGCTATGAGCATGGAGGGTGCTGTTGTGAAGAACTACGCTAAGGGGTTGTTCGCCAAGATAATCAACCCCTGGTTCGACGTGGAGGTAGACGAGCACAAGCTCCTCGCGGATGGACTCAAGTACAACAGCTTGAAAGAGTAACCTGATGTGTGAGAGGGGTACGTGAGATTCCCGCGCGAGCACTCAGCTTAGGCCACCACTTCGGCGCACCGCTTAAGCCTGGCTCGCTCATTTACCAAGAAAAAGAATATGTAGCGCTAAAGTAGTAGAGTGTTGCCTAGACTGTGGAGCGTGGGAGAGTGCCGGGTAGAGTGCCGGGGATGCTTTACATCCTTGCCTCGTTCACCCCGTGGATCCTGTACTGGGTTCTCAGCGGGCTTGGGTTTGAGATCGGAGTTGCTCTAGCTCTGATCCTCTCGGCAGTCCTGGCTCTCCCGCAGCTCCTCAGAAGGGAGCTAAGCCCGATGGACGCCGCCTTGCTTCTCTACTTCACCCTTGCGGCTCTCGCCACCTACGCCCTTGGCTCCAGGCTCTTCATCGAGGAGAGCGGCCTTCTCGGCTACCTAGCGCTCTTCCTCATGGCTCTCACCTCGCTGGCTTTGGGGAAGCCCTACACGCTTCAGGCTTCGAAGAGGGACTACCCTCCCGTCTACTGGAGCGACCCGTCGTTCCTTCTAGTCAACCGCCTGCTCACAGCGGTGTGGGCCGCGGTCTTCCTGGCGAGCGCCCTTGCCTACGCGTTTCTCGGGTTCCCGCTGAGCCTGTTGCTCTCAAACGCCTTGATCGCGGCTGGCGTAGCTCTGTCTGTCTTGCTGCCAGCGTGGCTCCCCGCCTACCTGGCAACAAGGGAGTTCAGGAGGTACGACTGGGTCGTGAGGGTCGAGCCCGGGGCTCCGAATCGCGAGGACGAGTACGACGTCATTATCGTTGGCTCAGGCGTGGGCGGCTTGACCTGCGGGGCCCTGCTGGCGAAGTGGGGCTACAGGATCCTGATCCTCGAGCAGCACTACCAGGTCGGGGGCTACTGCTCCTCCTTCCGCAGGGGAGGCTTCACCTTCAACACGGGAGTCGAGAACGTGAGCGGTCTGTGGGCTGGAGGGCCGGTCAGCTACCTGCTCAGCGAGCTGGGCTTTAGCAGGGACGACCTCTTCGTCAGGAACAGGGTCCGCTTCATCTACAAGGGCAGGGAAATCGAAGCCAGCAACCTGGAGGAGCTCACGGCCGCGCTGGTGAGCATGTTCCCGGATGAGGAGGGCTCGATCCGCGCCTTCTTCGAGGAGGCGAGGAGGGCGTACGAGGAGTGCTACAGCGACCTAACGTACGGCGTCCCGCTGCCTGCTGAGCTGATAGCCAAGGTTCAAGGGCCTAGAAAGCTCCTCGACTACCCCCGGGAGCACCCCCACTTCTACGACTGGATGAACAAGACGTACAGGCAGAAGCTCGACGAGTTCTTCAGGAGCGAGGACCTCAAGACGCTCCTCTGCGCGCTTCTCGGGTACCTCGGGACCAGGCCCGAGGAGACTCCGGCCAGCGGCGCTCTGACAGCCGTGGTGTCGTACTACCTCCACGGCGGCTACTTCCCGAAAGGCGGGGCTCAGAGGTTTGCCGACGCGCTCAAAGACTACATTGAGAGCAGAGGCGGGAAAGTCCTCCTGATGCACAGGGTGGATAAGATACTCGTCGAGAACGGCGAGGTCAAGGGCGTCGTAGCCAAGGGGAAGGTCTACAGGAGCCGCGTCGTGGTGGCCAACGCCAACGCGAAGACAGCGCTGCTCGAGCTCGTCGGCGAGGAGCACCTACCCAAGGATTACGCGGAGCACTTGAAGAGCCTGAGGATGTCGCCCTCCGCGTTCATGGTGTTCCTGGGGGTAGACATGGACCTCTCGGGCTACCCGTCGATAATCGAGAACCTAGACGAGGGCTACAGCCTCGTCATAAACTCCAACGCAGACCCCGGGATGGCCCCCGCAGGTAAGTCCAGCGTCACGATACTAACGCTGGCCAACAGCCGCGACTTCCCCGATAGGGGCACACGCGAGTACCTGGAGAAGAAGCTCAGGCTTGCCTGGGAGCTAGTCAGGAAAGCCGAGAGAGTGATACCGGGCCTGGGCGAGCACGTTGTCGTCGTGGACGCCGCAACCCCGAGGACGTTCGAGAGGTACACCTCGATGCCGGAGGGCGCGATCTACGCTTTCGACCAGTCCGTAGGGACGAAGAGGCCCTACTTCAAGACCCCGATCAAGGGACTGTACCTTGCCAGCGCGTCAACCTTCCCCGGCGGAGGGATCGAGGCCGTAGTCATCTCGGGCGCGATCTGCGCGCACGACATAGCCGGTTGGAGGGCACGCTCAGAGCCCACAAAAGGTCCCGAGCCCAGCCTGCTAACCATCTCGTAAGTACTGCTTGGGCCAGAGTAAACCTTTTTATATACTCCAGAGGAGTCTTTAAAACGGGAACAAGGGGTTGCCTGTCTCGCGCGCGGAGCTCAGAGAGCAGCTACTCAGGCTTCTGATGGAGGACGAGGAGTTCAGGTACACTGTAGCCGGCATCCTCGGCTACCTCGACGTATTGAAGAGGCTTGAGGAGCACGACCGGAAATTCAACGAGATCCTGGCTGAGATTAGGCAGCTAAGGGAGGAGTTCAACCGGGTGGATAAGGTTCTGGCTGAGCTCCTCAAGGGGCAGGAGCGGCTGTGGAGGGAGTTCAACCGCTTGAACGCAAGGGTCGAGGTCACGATCGGGAGCATGGGCAGGAGGTGGGGGGAGGACCTCGAGCGGATGGTCCTGGAGATCTTCCGGGAAGCTCTGGAGAAGAGGGGCATCGAGCCGGGCAAGGTGCGGAAGCTGAGGCTGAGGGACGAGGACGGCAGCCTAACCGGCGTCAAGGGCAGGGTTGTCGACGTAGACGTATTGGTTGAAGACGAGAAGGTCTACGTGATCGAGGTCAAGTCTAGGGCTGAGCTGGAGCACGTCGAAGCGCTACCCCTGAAGTCTCAGGTAGTCGGCAAGGTCCTGGGCAAGCAGGTGGCCAGGACGATTCTCGTCGCCGTCAACGTGGATAGGGAGGCCTACGAGAGAGCAGGGGAGCTGGGGATAGAAGTCGTCTGCGGTCACGTAATAGAGTAGCGGGCAATCATTCCGACCTTCAACCCCGCTCACCGAACTTCGGGCTGCTCGTAAGGGGTGCTCTACTAGTTCGAGGAGCTCGGCGAGAAAATAATCTTTGAGCTTTTACTGGAACTTTCTCAGTATTTACGTGGGGGGTGGGACTGGCTCTCTCTTGCAACAAAATTATAAGAGTGCCGGGGAGTTGAGCTCGGCTCTCCAACTAGCTACTAGGTGAACAGGGTCCGAGACGTTGAAGGAGTACACGGCCTCGAACGAGATCTTCCTCCCGTCTTCGAAAAGCAATCAATATATGGTGGCGGAGTAGAGGTAGTGATGTCTCCCCCGCAGGGTGGCATCCATGGGGGTTGGGAAGGGGGAGGCTAGTACCCAAAAAGAGCCCGCGCTTCAAGGTAAAACCGCTGGGAGAAAAACCCTCTATGTTGTTCTGCCAGTTCTGCTTACTATCGTCCAAGCTGTGGTAGTGTGGATTTCCGAGCCAATCTACGTAAGAGACCCTCACCTTGGAAGTAGGCTCACCCACACAATCCTGGTAGTGCTCGCCTTCCTGGGTATAATCGCCTCCAAGCTTAGTTTAGCTGAAGCCGGCATCATTTCACCCAATCCACGGTATAGCCTCTACTGGGGCCTCTATCTTTCGATGAGTGTGTGCGTCCCCGCTCTCGCCTTTGTCAGCATTCTCAATGCGTCGGGGCTGGTCTCGCTCGAGACCAGTAGACTCAACGTATACATACTTGCTGATGCTCTAGTCATTAATTTTGTGTCTAATGCTCTCTGCGAAGAGCTTTTCTTCATGGGGTATGTGCTAGGGTCTCTAAACAGGGCCATAGGCCATGATGCATCTCCTATAGTGAGTGGCATAATCTTCGGGGCTGTTCATTTGGTTAGATATGCCAATCCTCTCACTGGAAAGTATAGCCTTGATGCTGGTGCTGTGGTGTGGGTGCTAATAAGCTGCTTTGTAGGTATATACTTCGGGTTATTGCGTAGAAAGTGCGGCGATATTTACTGTCCTACATTATTCCACGGGTCACAGGATTTTACAATGAATGTGATGAGCATACTTAAATGTCCAGAAAATGCTATAATCATGGCTATGGGCGTTGGCTGGGTTATTTTCCTGACCATAACCTACAGGCAGTTTAAAAAATCCAAGGTACACTAGTAAGTACGCACGTAGGCCATGGTAAGCCTATCGCCCCGAGCATGAGGCGATTCCTTGGCGCGAAGCAACAAAAACGCCTTAAGCCTATACTTCTAATACTGCAAGACACTGTAAAAGCTTTAGCCTGAAAACCACTTGGTGGAGACCTGCGTCGGAGATCTCGATGAGTCTCCACAGCAGCAATTTTTATGCTTTTGTTTGGGTGCAGGCCTTTCGGTACAGGACCCCATGGTATGTGTTGTCTCGAAGATTGATGGGAAGACCTACGTCATGGATAGAGGATCTGATACCATCGTATTTAGTTCAGTAAACGCTGCCGAGGCTATTCAGCACGCGTTCGATAGATGCGGTGAAGTCTACGTCGATGCAGGGGAGTACGTGCTGAACCGAAGGGGTTCATTTGTGGACCCTGAGAGCGGGGACGAGTACAGCTACTCCGTCGTCGTCCGTAGCGACGTCAGGGTTGTCGCCAATCCTCGTGCGGTGTTCAAGCCTGTTGACGTGAGTATAGGGATTCTCGTCGGTGAAGCGGGGTTCTACTGGCTTGGCGGCGTGTTCGACTGTTCGCTTCAAACCGTTCCGTACAGAGATGGGAGCGGCTTCATGCTTACGAGCGGTAGGTGCGGGATCGTAGTTAGAGACGTGGTTCTAAGGAACCAGAGGCTTGACGGTATATACATCGGCAACAATAGGTTTATCCGGTACGCCGCTGGAAGAGAGGTTTCGACGCCTTACAGCGAGTACGCCTACATAGAAAATGTGAGGGCTTACAACGTCGGCGGAGACGGTTCAGCCGGTGCTGTAGTCGTCGACGCTGTTGAGCAGGCTGTTGTGCGCAACGTGTTTCTCTACAGAACCCGCCGCGGCGTACACATATCGGCGCCAGAGGACAGGGCTATCAGGGGTGTCCTGGTGGATGGAGTACTGGCCTCGTCGCCCGAGGGGACCGTAGTGACGAACTATAACGGTAACGGGGACATCAGGAACGTGGTTGTAGTGGAGCCGCAGGCATTCCCAGTGATAAGCCTCAGCCACGGCATCTACTTCAACCTGAGCGATATACACGTATACGTCTCAAAGTTTCCTCCGAGCCCTCGGGGGGAGCTCGTAGGGCTACGCCTGGAGGGTGCAGAGTTCCATCTGAGCGGTTTCACGATCAGGATGCCCAAGACAGGCTCCGACCGTACCGTGGGGGTTAAACTCGTAGACACAGCTCCTTCAACAGTTGTCAGGGATGGGCACGTGGTCGCAGACTACGGCGTTGTGTTCGGGTACACAAGGGATACGGATGTGGGGAGAGCGGAGAACATCACGGGCGACACGACTCACTGCACGGTGTGCTCAGTAAGCCAAGACGGTAGGATCCACAAGTCTAGAGCGCTAGCATTCAACTGCGCTGGTAGACACCACGCCTACGCAGGGCTGCTGGTCGTCGACAGGCCTTCACCGCTCAAAACTTTTTCAGAACTCGGGGGAGGGCTCGTGCTTTTCACCGAAAACGGTGGGACTGCGGTCATACCGGCCTGGGAGACCAGGACGAGAGTGGAGCACCGCCTAGCATCAGCGCCCAGCAGAATCCTGGTAACACCACTATCACCTCCACCAGGAAGGCTGTGGGTCGAGAACATCACCAAAACAACATTCGACATAGCGACAGACGTAGCGCCGAGAGAGGAACTGAGAATCGCATGGCATGCTGAGCTCTAACCAAGGCGTGAACAGCCACCCAATGCCTCTACCAAAGCGCCGGAACTCGACCCCCTGTCCGGTGGCTTTCTCAGAGGTTTACGCGTATCTCCCTCTAGGTTGCACCTGTGAGCCGTGGCTGTCGCGAGGATACGTATCAAAGCTACGCTAAGTTTAATGGGACCAACCCTGCTTGCCAGCTCGATGAGGGCAAGAACCCTAGTACTGGTGCTGGCGCCCGTTTTGGCAGCCCTCGCCTCGCTGTTCATCCTCCTTGCCTTCTTCCCAGAACCCCTCCCTGGGGGTCACGCCTCTCAGAGGAGCCCAGCTTCCCCGGGGGCTTCGAACCCCACTCATGGGATTCACTCCCCGGGAAACGCCTGCCCGTCTTCGGAGCTCACGCTGACGGCTGGGAGAGGGGAGGAGGTGCTGAGCCTCGGCAGCATCAACTTCTCGGAGAGCTCGAACGTTATATTCAAACCAGAGGTCCAGCTGCTGTCCGGGAACGCCCGCTTCATACTGAGCGCAACCCTCGAGCTCGAGGGCTCCGCCCGGAGCTACAAGGTAGAAATGCCCTGCATCGCCGCGAGTGGGATGGAGTGCTTCAGGGTCATGATGCTCATCCCTGGGTTCGACGCCCCAATGCTTATCGAGAAGGGAGTGTACAGCGCTAGGCTGAGGGTCTCCTGGCAGTCAAGCGGGGACCTCAAGGTCAGGATCACGCTGAGGTACTCTCTCGGGGAGAACGCAGAGCTGGAGGAGCTCCCCGAGCCACCCGAGGCGCCCGAGTGGATCCCCTTCAACGGCTCAACCAGGAGCTACGCCGTGCAGGTCGACGGGCTCTCCTCAAAGGCGGGCGAGGACGGACTGGCGAGCTTCAAGCTCCTAGTCTGGGTCTACGTCCCGGGAGGGGCAGAGGGCGCCATGCAGGCGAAGCTCAGAGTTGAGGGCGACGAAGTGGTCGAGGAGTTCCCGCTGGAGCTGAGGGCCAAGGGACCGTACTTCGAGGGAGCATACCTCCTGAAGCTACCCCCGGGTGTGTACTCGGTCACCGTCACGCTGAGCGATAAAGCCCTGACCGCTATTCTAAGAGCTCTCACAGGCTAACTGGTAGAATCCTTATTATGAGATGACCTGCCAGCGGTATAGCTACCTTAAGTTTCCAAAGAGGGAAAAGGCTTAAGTGGGTAATTCAAGGTATTGTAGTCAGACCTCATGCGAATTACGGAGCTTTGGGTAAGGAACTTTAAAAGCCTTCGTGACGTTAAACTAAGCCTCCGTAGCTTCAACCTCGTTGTAGGTCCTAACGGCTCTGGGAAAACCAACCTCATCGAAGCGCTGGAGTTCTTCAGAGACGCCTTTACGGCCGAGGGCTTCTCAAGACCCTGGAGGAAGTGGTGGAGCCCGGAGAACGTGGTGTGGATGCGCGATGAGACCTTGCCCCTGACTTTCGGCTTCAGCTTCCAGTCACCCGTCTCTACCGGAAGCTACGAGCTAACGTGCAACGTGGCGGGAGGCGCGTTTAGGGTTGAGCGCGAAGTGCTGAGAATTAGCGGGTGGGGCACGCTGGAGAGAGCTGGGAATGTGCTCAGGGTGAGCTACGAGGAAGGCTTCCTAAGCCGCCTCGGGTCCAAAGTGGACGTAGCTGAAGAGTTTAGTATCAGGCTTGACTCCCAACGCTTCTTCCTGCGATTCCTCTCATGTATATCAGTGTATCCCATTAAGTATTCTATTCAAAAAGTATCAAAGGAAATATGGAAGATTCCCTTACCTGTAAAGTCTGAGATTCGAACAAAAGAAGGTAATATTTTGAATTCTACCGGACTCTATTCACCAGATGTCGTTGATCCTGATACGGGTCGAACCCGTATTTTAGTCCTTGAAACTGCTCGTAGACTCTCGAACATGATTGAGAAGATTACTATATTAAGACACCTAAACGTTCAGGAAATCAGAAAACCCCAGGAATACATGAAGACACAGAAGTTGGAGAGCGATGGCAGGAACCTTTACGTGGTTCTCTACAACCTATTCCTGAGGGAGAACAGGCTCCCTGAAATGGTGGCAGACGTGCTCTCTATGGCCCTTGGGGGCTACGAGCTAAGGTTCGACCTCACCCAGGATGGCAGGGTTTTCGCCCAGCTCGTTAACGGGGATCTCAGGCTGCCCCCGCCCTGCATGCCCGACGGGGTGCACAAGCTACTGGCGATGCTCACCGCTCTCCAGCTTAAGCCCTCCATCCTAGCGATCGACGAGCTGGAAGACTCGCTACACCCTGAATGGATCGAGCTCGTGATAGACCTCCTCAAGTCGAGCGGCACAACAGTGATCGCGACCACACACAGCCCAGCCGCGGTTGACATCGTCGATCCTCAGGAGCTGATCATCGCCGAGATGGGGAGAGAGGGGACGGTTTTCAAGGTCTTCGAGGACCCGGAGCAGGTGAAGAGAGAGCTCCGTGAGCTGGGTATAACTCTCAGCGAGAGGTGGCTATGGGGGGCTCCAAGGCTACGTCGGGCAGGATAGCTGTATTCGTCGAGGACGCGTACGGGAAGGAGTTCATCGAAAGGCTTCTAGCGAAGCTCCAGCCGTCCCATCAGGTAGGTGTGATCAAGAGGTTCGCTGGGCCCTGTAACACGAAGAGTACGAGGCAGCTTTTGAGCTCTACGCATGACCATGATAGGGTTGTCGTTCTCGTCGACGGAGACTGGAACCCCAGTGACGTCCGAAGGAGAATTGAAGAGCACATCGACGACATCCGAGACGAGGACAGGAGAAGAGAGGTGCGGAGTAAGGTGCGAATCGTGGTGGTTGAGAGCGAAATTGAGGAGTGGATTTGCCACTCTCTTGGGCTCGGGGTAGGAAGGGGTCAGAAGCCCTCAGAGGTGCTCTCCCAGTACCTGCAGCGTGAAGAGAGTAGGAATTACGGCAAATGGGAGCTTCCGAGGTACGCGGAGCTTGTAGCCGTGAATTGCGGGTCTCTCTACGGCAAGAACCCTTCCTTCAAAGAATTCTTAGACTGCCTAGGGTGCCGTTGCCCCTAGGCAGGAACCACGCATCCTTTAGGCCTTTCTAAGTTTAATCAATTCGAGCCCTCAATCTCACCTGCGCTCTTAGAGGCTTCAATGCCTATTAGCGCTCGCTTTCCCCGCAGATAAATCCCTAGAGGCCGTGCGGCCTCACTTTTCTTCCATGCAGCGTACGCTCGTCCCGGTAACCACGAGCTTTAAGCCGCTGCCGGCGATCCTCTTGTTCACTTCCTCAACCGCTTTGTCGACGTCCTGAGCGTACCTCAGTTGCTTCCCGAAAACTTTCTTAAGGGAGGGCGCGTTCTTCCAATCGGTGCGAGATCTGCCGTTGAGCTTCCTGCAGTCCTCTTTAACGAGGTTGTAGACGGTGACGTCGTACGAAACGGCGCTGGGCTTTTGCGTTATCAATTCAGCGATACGCGCAGCGGCCACATTGGCGACCCGTCTCAGGAACAGCTTCTGGAAGTCCACCTCGGGCCTTGGGGCGAGGAGCGGGATCAGTCGCGGCGTTGAGCGGGAGGCCTCTTCGCCCTTAACGCTCTTCTCCGCGAGCACGAGGGCCTCGTAGATCGTGTCCAGCTCGGGAACCTCCACCGGGACGACGACTGCCCCCGGTATTTCCTTAAGGGAAAGCTGCACCGCCTGGTCGGACACCACCGCGTAGACGAGCCGGTACCGCTGAGCATCACGACCCAGCCTCACCCAGTCCTCGTAAGCCTCCTTCGCAACCGTCGAGGGGTCTCCCTTGACCTTCACGTCGATGCACACATCGTCCACGAAGATGTCGCACCTCAGGTTGCCGACAGCGTGCTGGCTCTTAACGGGCTTGCTGAAGCCCCTATTCCTGAGCTCCTCGGCGAGCGCCTCTGCGATCATGCCCTCGAGCCTCCGGGACGCCTCCTGGTGCAGTCCCGCGAGTGATTGCGCAGTGCCACGCCCCCTCCTCAGCTTCAAGTACCACTCCAGGAACATGCTCCCGAACCTGAACTTGTGGTTTGAAACAATTTCCCTGTATGTCCAGGCTACCCACTGGTTGCTAATGCCAGCACCTCCGAGCCAATTGATCACGGCTTCGTCCGAGACGGGCATAATATTATCCATGCCTATTTCTTCAAGTCTGAACCTCTCGAGGCCTCCCGCGTAGGCGGTGATCTTTCCTTCGATGTGGTCCCTCAGGATTTCCAAAGACCCCTTGCTGTAGAGGTGTAGGATCACCATGAAACCTGCCAAGATATCCCCGAGTGACTCCCTCCACTGCCTGACCACGCCGTCGAACACCACGGCCTTTAGCCTCTCAAACCCCTCCTTGCTGTCTATGTCGCCGACGACGCTGGTCAGCTCGTCGAGGATTATGAAGTAGCTGAGCTCGCCGAGCCTCAGCAGCGAGAAGAACGCGGGGAGAAGTGCCGGGTTGTGGGTAATGTGGCTCTTCACCTCGTGCAGGAGGTTGGTGAGCCTCCTCAGCTGGTCGAAGTCCACGGAGTCTGTGAACACTCTTGCCAGCGCGTTCAGCGTCTCGCTCTCGATGGCCTCAGAGACCTTGCTGATCAAGTATGCCTGGTCCCCCGCGTTCTCAACCCTAATCTTAGCGAGGTTCACGTACACTGGCAGTATCACGGGCCCGGTGCACTCACCCCTCTTCCTCCTCTCGATCTTAGACTTCGCCTCCGTGAGAAGCTCCAGCTGAGTACTCCTAGCCAGGAACGATTTACCCGTCCCAGCCTCGCCGTAAACCAAGATCAGAGGTTTGGGGCCGAAACCGCTCTCAGCCTCCCTTATCAACTCCCTTACCTTCAGGTGGCTGGTTGTCAGCACGTAGCCGCAGTCCGCGAGGGCGCCCAGCTGGAGGTCCTGCTCCGAGGCCGTGAGCCTCAGCAGCTCCAGAAGTTTCTCAGCGTCGCAGCGCCGCTCCCCGCCTTTCTCAGCGCTCAACCCTGACCACCGCCCCCTCCACGGCCCAAGGGGGGCGCACCATCACTGCCTTGGGCCCCGCGAACGCGAAGTGCCTCTGCCACTCGCCCTTAACCCTCTCAGCGAGGACCTCCGACGGCCAGCCGTACTCGAGCCATAAAGCCAGGTAATCTCCGCTCACGCCCTCAACCCTCAGCGCGCCCACCTTCACCAGGGTCCTGATCACCCTGTCCGCCTCGCGGGCGGAAGTCCTCAGGAGCTCGTAGACGCAGTCGCCCCTCCCGTTGCAGAGCTCGATGGCCGCCTTGAGGTCTGAGACCTGGAAGCCCCTGGTGTCGGCCGACACGAGGAGCCCCCGCGAGGCCTTCACCGCGAGCCCCGACCTCAGCAGGCGGTTGAAAACGGGCAGGGCGCAGGGCCCGTAAGACTCCCTGAGGGACTCGTAGGTGATGAACCCTCTTCTGAAAAGGATTGACAACGCTTCAGCGAAAGCTTGGTCGCACTTCACAAATACTAAACCTTTTTAGCATTATTAAACCTTTATGCGCGTCATTAAAGCCCTCAAGGAATCCACCGAGCATCTCAAAAACAGAATCTTAGGCCCAAGGGCGCCTCAACGAAGGTGACCATTCTTACAGTACTCGTGAAGGCTGGCGCGCAGTTTTAGGCTTGAAATTCTGCGATTCTTCAGTGGGTGTGCTTACAGGTTCGCGCTCAATGGGTAGCATGTACGTCAGCAAGCAACTTCAATTGACGGGTCTGTGATAAGCGCTCAGCGCGATGATGGCTACTAATCCAAGGGTAAGGGAGGCCAGGAAAAACGGGAGCCTAGGGTCAAGGGTATACAGCATGGCTCCTAGGGCAGGCGCGGGCACCGTCGCGAGGTCCCACACTACGTACACGAGCGCCACAGTGGTGCCCCTAGCACTAGCGGAGGCACTTGAAACCACCATAGCCCTGTACGCGATGTTGAACACGGCCCCGGCACCCGAAGCCGCTAGAAGCGCCAGAGCCGCGTAGGGACGCCCTAGCGCTGCGAAGCCAGCTACCCCGGCTGACTGAATCAGGAGTACCGCGCACGCAGCTCTCGGAGCCCCCAGCTTGTCCACGGCGGAGCCGGCGAGGGGGTAAATAAGGGCCTGCATCACCGGGATCGCCCCGTAAACCAAGCCCACCTCCCTCTCCGCGAAGCCCTGCACGTCCTTCATGAACACGGGGTAAAGGTTTAGGGTGGAGTCGACCTCCACCGCCATCAGGACAGTCAGGGAGAGAACCGCGAGAGGTACGCTGCCCATCGACTTGAACCACTCGGCAACACGCTCCCCGCTCCCCCGCACGCTCAAAGCGCCTCTCCCCTGTGCGGTCTCCTCTAGGAGAGCGCTCGACGCAAAACAGGTGAGCGCTACCGCCAGCACGAGCGCTCCTACGAGCGCCACGTCGCGCTCAGCGGTGAAGCCAAGCACTGCGGAGCCCGCTGATCCAGAGAGGGCGCCTGCCACGAACACCGCGGCGAGAGCTCTGCCCAGAGAATCCTCCTCCGCGGACTCGTAGAGCGCCGAGTCCATGGCTGCGTCACCGAGGTGCTGGAGGCCGAAGAGCAGCAACGCGGACAGCGCGAGCGCTCCCGCGCCGCAAAGCGGCGCTAACGCCACTAGCAGGGCACCGAGGAGCATTGCCGCTGAGCCGGCTACGATCACAGGCCTTCTACCCAGGCTGTCGCTCAGCGCTCCCCCCACCAGCCCTGCGAACCCCGATAGAGCGCAGGAGGCAGAGTACGTCAGACCCAGCGTGGGAAGGCCGAGGCTCTCCTCTATCGTGATGGGAAGGTACCACGTGAGGAAGCCTAGCACGAACATCTGGGAGGAGCGGGCAACGGCGATGAGTGTGATGTTCCTCAATCTCAAGGCCTACCACCCCACGTCCCACAGAGTCCTCCCCTAAGCCTATTCTAGATGCTGAGAAGGAGTATCTCTCTTTTCGACTGACCGAGGGTTAATATTATTTTTGGAGGTTAAGGTAAAAGGCAGGTCAAGCAGCGTTTCGGGAGAGTCTCTGGTTCTCGTGCCCGCGAGAGCGGCGCAATTAAGCTTGCTGGCCATAGACGCCTGCACCGAGATCCCAGAATTCATCTTCATCCCACATCATGGGCGTACAGAGGAGCTGAATGTAAGCCTGTATTGCCTGAACTTAGCCTGCCCTACCAACGTTGCTTTGAACAGCTCCCTGGCATGCCCGCATCCAAGCCAACCCTCCTTTTCCCCACAGATTGAGGAAAGGTTAAAGGGAGGTTGTACTGTCAAAGCCTGTACTGTGAACCGCGGAGGAGCTATAAGGTGGTGTGATGCAACCTCGCCGCGTAGAGCAACCATAGATGAGGTGCCCTGAAGGCAAAGCTTACGGAAGTCCCTTAGAGCGGGCCTCGGAGCGAGGCTGTGAAGGGCGGATGACTAAGGGGGCCTGGATAAAAGGAGGAAGCCTAAAGAAGCAATTTAACTAGGGTGCTTCCTTGTTACTCAACTGTTATCTCTTTCCTCGCCTCCCACAGGCCGTGCAGGTTGCAGTACCCTACAGCGTATATGGTTCCGCTCTTCTTCAGCTTGACGGTTAGGGTCACCTTGGGTTCAGCGTACTCGGGCTCGAGCTCCACCGTCGCGATGTGAATCGGGTTGAAGGGCCTCCCCTCCTCCGCGAAGTAGACCTTTATCTTCCTGATGGAGTGCTGGACGGTGTTCGGGTGGGGGCCAACGGTGATCGTGACCTGGAACTCCTCACCGGCCTTAACCTTGTCCGGCGCGGTTATCTTGGGGGTGTGCGTTTCAACCTTGCTGACAGCCTCTCCCGTCGCCCTCTCGGGCGTATATATTAAATCGCCAAAAGGCTTTGACATTGTTTATCACATAGAGTTTATCCAGCCGTCATATAAACTTACCTCAGTCTATGCCGAGCCCGGAGCCCGGGGGTTCTGCTTGAGCTACAGCCACCTCTCCTCAATGATTTCCCTGAGGCGGGGTTGCGGGTGGTCGCCCGCGAGCCCCTTGCCTGGCGGATTCTTGACCGCGTCGGAGTCGTAGACCATGAACCCGCTGTCGCGTAGCCTTCCGAGGTGTCTGTCGACGGTGTCTTGGTTGAGGGCGACGATGCCGTCGACGGTGTCCCAGTGGGCGAACATGCGCTCACCTCTCCTGGTTGTGACTATTGAGAAGTTGTGCCCACCCCTGATCAGGCTCTGGTAGTCGTCGTAGACGAAGGAGTGCCAGCCCCACCTCGACAATACCCGTGCGTAGGTTACCCCGAGGCTCCTCACGCCGTCTCCAGCCGCTCCACTGAAAAGAACAGTTATCTGCTCCATCGCCTTTTAAACCCTGTTAAAGCTTATTAACTTATCCATGTGTCATATTCAACGTAACCCCGAGAAAGCCGTTAATTTAATCCGAAAACTCCCAATATACCGAAAAATCCAGCGAGCAGACGCAACTGGGGTTGCATTTTCCTAACAGCGTAAGTAGTGGGTAGCCCCCGTGCCCGCACGGAACCATTATAAGCAGCCTCGAATAACATTTTTCTACAGCCACAGCCCACGTCGAAGCATAAGTGATGGTTGCCCGTGCTCTGAATCCCATGTGGTGAGCGCTATGCCCACCAGCAGAGGTCATCGAGCCGACCTTCTCTCCGGGCTGAAAGGCAACGTCATCATACTCGGCGCTACTACCTCGTTAACCTACTTCGCCGAGTCCATGGCGTACCCGTACGAGCTGCTCTACCTGCAGGCCCTCGGGGCGCCGGCGCTTGCGATAGGGCTCTTCGGCTCGCTCGCGTCATCTCTCGTTCTGGTTTCGAGGCTGCTTGGCGCGTACGCCGCAGACAGCCGCGGAAGGAAGGAGGTCGCCGTTCTAGCGACCTTCGGTGTAGCACTGTCGTACTCCGTCATCGCAGCTGCTCCGTTCTGGTGGATCGCCGCGGTGGGCGTCGCGCTGGTGGGGGCGTTCTCCTCGCTCTCGCTCCCAGCCCTCCAGGCGCTCACAGCCGACTCGGCCGCGTCGGGGAGAAGGGGGCTGGCGTACGCCCTCGTTGATACGCTACCCTCGGCTTTATCCGTGTTCGCACCCATCTCGGCGGCCCTGCTGGTTGAGAGAAGCGGGCTCGTTCAAGGGGTGAGGCTGGTCTACGCGCTGGGAGCGCTCCTAGCCCTCTCAGCCGGGCTCGTGAGGGCGCTCTGGCTTGAGGAGACGCTGGTCCGCGCACCCGAGCCCCCTAGCCTTTTTGCTCGCCTCGTGTCCTCGGTGAAAGGGGCTATCGCGACGCTGAAGGGCGTGCAGGCACCCCTCTTGCCCCTCGCGGTTGCCCTCGTCGTGAACTCCTTCGAGGAGTCGATGTTCCGGTTCATGCCCCTCTACGTGGTCGACGTCGCTGGCATCGGCGAGACTGAGTGGGCTCTGCTGAGCTCAATATTCTTCGCGGTCCCGCTCGTAGCCGGGCTACCTCTCGGCCTCCTCGTGGACTCCATAGGTAGGCGTAATTCCATGCTGCTGGCCTACGCGCTCTGGGTTCCAGCCACCCTCTACTTCGTCCAGTGCCGCAGCACGCTCGAGATGGCGCTCGTCTTCACAGCCTTCTCGCTGGGGGCCTCGCTCTTCAACCCAGCCTACCAGGCAATGCTGGCAGACCTGGCACCCAGGGAAGCCCGCGGCAGAGTAATGGGAGCGGTCGGAGCTCTCAGGCTGCTCGCCTCCATCCCCGCCTCAGCCCTGGCAGGCCTTCTCTACAGCGAGGGGCCAGCATACCCCTTCTTGCTTGCAGCAATCCTCGGCGTCGCCAACACGGCTGTTATAACTCTACTCATCGAGGAGCCCTCTGCACACAGAGAATAGATCACTAACCTGCCATTCTCGCTCAGCCTTCGGCACACTGGAGAGGTTTATGGGCAGCTCCAAGCCCGGCTCTAAAGTATGGCTCCCTTAACTGCGCAATGCCCCATCACCCTGCTGGAGAAGAGAAATGCTCTCCAGTCTTCACGTGGGGGCACACATCAGCTACGCCTTTAAGGCTCCGTCGAAAGCATTATCGGCGTTTATCCTTAGCATAGCGTCCTGACCCTCAATCCGGCGTGCACCTTTTGAACATTTAGCCTAATTTAGGAGCATTTGTAGCTTACATGGCCCAGGATGCCCGAACTCTACGGGGACTATGGGCCGTCTACCACGCACCCTGTTCTCCTAACTGCAGGCGCACGCTTAAGCTCGGGCATGCCTACCCCAGCTCCTTCAAAGGGCTGTCGGAGAGGGCTTACAGCGCAATATACGTAAAAGATAGAAAAGCGAGGAAAATATAGTAAAAAAATTATTGTTACTTATCCTCAGGGTGGCATCGGTATGTGGAAGGCTGCGAAGGCCACATTGTACCAGACGATTAAAGTGGTGATGAGGAATACACCCGGCCAAACGCTTCCGGTTTTCCGGTAGAAGTAAGTGAGGACGCATACAGCTATGATGCTCAGTATAGGTACGACAATGTAGTATATCATTGCAAGAGGCACTCCTCCGAACACGTAAGCCCAGGTTAGAGTCTGAGGCATTCCAGTGTAGAGAGGTACGTAGTAGTAGAGCAGGAACGCTATGGATCCCAGGGAAATGATGATCGAGTTGATGAGCATTTCCATGTAGAGGCTGGCCCGCCCCTCTCTGAACCTCAGGAACCCTGTGAAGAGGACGCCTAACGTGAGGTAGTAGAACAGGAAAGGCAGGTAGTAAGTGAACATGTAGTTGAATCTTACAGCGCTCATAGGTCTAAGCACGATGGGCTCGGGAAGGCCGGCTAGAGTGATCGGTGTACGGAAGAGACCATAGCAGTACGTCACGGTGAGGTAAAGCGGTAGAAGAGTCAGCGCGGCAAACGCTAAGCTTTTCGCGATATGCATTGCAGGCTTCTTGATGCCTGTGTGCTCTAGTGTGAAGCCGCTCTTCCTGAGCGAGAGGTAATAGAACACTAACAGCAGGATTACCGTGATTAACGCAACTGTGTCCATCCAGGTCATGTACCTGTTCGTGGGAGCCTGCGGGAAGAAAATGTTGAGCAGGATTGGGCTCATCCCCCACTCGATGAATGATGGGAGGAACACTAAGGGGCCGAGGATTGTGGTTATTAGAGCGGCTATCCAGTACCCTGCTCCTTTAAAGCCCTTGTACTCTGGAAGCTCTCCGACGAGGTCGCGGAAGGTGTTTGTCTCCAACAGGTATGATCCGAAGAAGAAGATGAATGCCATTGAGGCTATGAAAGCTAAACTTGTGAAGAGCTGCTTAAACGGGAATATCAGATCATTCCTCGGTATGCTTTTGCCGCCCTTAAGCGTCATGCCCATCCACTCTATGACGTTCCCGATGCTTTCGGGATCATCTGTTGAAGCGGCGTGGTCTATGTGTGGCGAGTAGAGAATCCTAGCGGTACCTTTCTCGATGTCACCGTAAACTTTCCCAGGGATTATATCCTCGCTCACCCCGAAGATAGTCTTCAAAACCGGCGATTTTGGGATATCATTCCCCGTTGGTACTTGTAGCCAGTAAGGCGTGAACTCGTCAGCGAATGCCATCTGGATAGCTACATTCTTCAAGTTAGGTGCCAGCGTCGGGGGGAGAACATACGAGTCCATGTAAAACATTGACTTGTAGCCGTCGGGAATCTGAAGGGCTGCTGCCTGTATAGCCCACCCACCCATCGACATGCCAACTAAACCTATGTTGTTTTTATCAACGTAGGCGAGGCTACGCAGGTAGGTTAACCCTGCAACGGCACCATACGAGAATGATCCGGAAGCCCCCTCTGAGAAGCCATGACCCGTCATGTCTATTGAGAGAACAACGTAACGTCTCCGCGCAAGCTCTAACGCTGTATTCGTCATGTAGTCTTTCTGGTTGTTATACCCATGAATCACTAGCACGCCAGGTGCGGGGTTCTGAGCTGTAGCATCTGCAGGAACGTATAGGTGTGCGCTAATCATTTCCCCGTTGGGTCCGTAGAATCGTACATCCTGCACTGTTACATAGCCGAAATCCGTTATGACGAGGTATGCCAGAAAGCTGAAGATAACGACGAGAGCGAGAGAAGCAATGGCGGCAATCAGGTTCTTATTTTTTGTCATACACCTTAATGTATGATACCCTACTTTTATGAATTGTTTAATAATAAATATGTATATTTTTTATTAAAAATTTAACCCTTTATTAGATGATAATGTAATTAATTAATGAAACTCAAGGATAATATCTTTGTCAAAATCTCTAAAAGTCCTTCCGCTTGATGTGATTCCTCACTTAAGTAAAAACCTTCACCATTATATTAACAATTAGAACACTCAGATCGTCTGCCAATAGCCTTAGGCGGTAATGCTTTAAGGTTTACAATCTGCGCAACGCAAGGCAGGTATCTAGTGACTGGGCAGTTGATAACACAAAGCGATAAAGTCTTCCAAGAACAGGTAGCGGAGTATTCGAAAACCATAAAGGCGCTACAGGCTTAAACTCACGAAACGTCTGCAGGAGTTTAAGTACCTCGCGTACTCTCTCGGTGAAGGGGCATTCATAGCCCCCCCGGAGGAGAGGTGCACGTTTACCTGACTAGAGAGGCTCTGGGTGGCGATTACACAAACTTTACGTCAACAGTCTTCGGAGTCTACACGTCTAAAGCAACGCCCCCCTCAAGTTCTGATTCTATAAGCGGGGTCTAACTCCTCCACCTCATTATTAACTTGCGCTCCGGGAACCTCCTTTAGGAGCCCGCCGTTTCACGGGCTCAACTACACCTACCCCCTAACACAGCTTAGGGATATCGAGGAGAGCTCGATGCGCCCAGCTTTTCAGCGAGAACGCGCACAAAGCTTGCTAGCTCACCTTTCTCCAAGGACTCCTCGAACCCCCGGTAGAGCATAGCGTAGAGCTCGACAGGTATCTTGACTCCCCCGAAGTCAGGGTCCTCCTCTATTTCTCTCACCTGCTCCTCGAAGCTCTCCACGAGCACCCAGCTGTAGCCGTGCCTTTTAAGCAGCTCGGAGGTCTTCCTCTCGATGAAGTGAGCCAGAACCTCCTCAAGGAGCGCCCTACCCTCCACACTGGCTCCTGGGATTTCAGCAAGCTCCTCGGCATAGGCATGCGCGGCCTCGTGTATAAGCACGTGCGGCAAGCTCTCCAGGAACCCGCACATACTACTCTCAAGCTTCTCTGCGTTCATGCCTCCTAGCAAACCCGACATGTAGGCCAAAGCCTCGAGAAGAGCCTCCTCGGCTCTCTCGAAGTACTTCTCCAGAAACAGGGCTATTCTCCGGCTCTCCGGGTAACTCATCCCCGTCCCCCGCGCTCTCAGCCTTAATGCTACTCACATAAGGCCCGTAAATACCTTAGCTTTTTAATTACAGAGCGAGAGAGGGGGCACAGGGGTTTTTCCTGAAGCTGTTTACGAGAACCCACACCTACTTGGCACCGCCTCAACTCCTCTCCTAGGTAGTCGCGCTTCTAGCCCGTCCTAGAGAATTCACACCTGTAGCGGGGAACCTCCCTGCTGAGCTGGCTCACCGGCGACCCCAAACCCCGGGGGGTTTAAGCATTCGTCTCCCCTCGACAGGCCTCCCTGCCTTCAGCGCGGCTCATAGATGTACCCCGTGTCTAGGAGAGGGCGCGTGGCAGGCGACTGGCGGGCTTGCGCGTAGTTGCGAGCATGTTTATAAGCGAGACGCTCCGTTTTCCATCAGGGGGAATGCTGAGCAGAGAGGCGCTGAAAGCGGAGATCCTCAAGTTGCTTGAGGAGGACAAGGAGTTCCGTTACAGCGTAGCCGGCCTGCTGGGTATGCGTGAGGTGCTGGAGAGGCTAGACGAGAACACGCGCGCTATCCGGGACCTCCAACGGGAGATTAAAGCCTTGCAGGAGCAGGTTGCCGATAACACTAAAGCGATCAAGGCGTTGCAGGAGCAGGTAGCGGAGCACTCGAAAGCGATTAAAGCGCTCCAGGAGCAAGTGGCGGAGCACAGCAAGGTGATTGCGGAGCACACCGTAGCCATACGCGAGCTCCAGAGGACGATCTCCGCGCTCGGGGCCAGGTGGGGGCTGATGAGCGAGGAGGCCTTCCGCCGGGCAATGGCCGACATCCCGCGGAGCTTCGGCGGGAGAGTCGAGAAGTGAGTCTCCTAAGACGAGGAGGGCTTCGTGTACGGGCACCCCTCCCCCGTCGAGACAGACGTCGTGGTCAGAGACGAGGAGCACATCCTCGTCAAGGTGAAGTCCAGCGTCTCGCGGGGAGACGTGTACGAGCTCTGGCGCATCGCCCAGCTCTACGAGAAGAAGACGGGCGTCAAGCCAAAACTGGTGATCGTCACGCCCTTCGCCGACCCAAAGGCGCAGCAGGCCGCGCAGAAGCTAGGCGTCAGGGTGATTTCCGGGACTGGTGGCGCATAGCTTTACGACGCGAGGCTAGGGAGAACCCGCTACGCGAGCACAGGCGCGTGGTTCCATGCATTTAAGTGCCACTCTGGATGCAAAGGTAAAAAGGGATAAATATTTGTTCGATGCAGGTGGAACGATGGTTTCCACACTTAAACGCGATCAAACCGCTTTAAGCTTACTCCCCTTAGCGTTGCTGCTACTAGTGCTTGTCGTAGCCTCGCCGTTGCAGGTGCTCGCGCAGTGGGGCAAGGTGAGCGTCTACGGGAGGGTCGTCGACCCTGAGGGCAGGCCTATCGGTGGAGTGGAGGTCTCAATCTACTCCGCGGGCGCGGCCGGCGGCATCGGGGCATTCGTCCTCCGGACAGTGGCCTCCTCTACAGGCGGCTTCACTGCGATGCTTGACCCTGGCGTCTACACCGCCGTGTTCGACAGGGTCGGCTACGAGCGGAGGGAGTTCACGTTCACCGTCCCCAGCGAAGCCTCCTACCAGCAGCTCGGCGACATCACTCTGGGCTACAGCCTTGCCCTTACGCCTCAGGTGGAGAGCGTTGAGGCGAAGTGCCTCTCTGTGGTCACCGTTTCGGTTACGCTGCACGAGAGGGGCTCGCGCGAGGAGCGTGTCTCGCTCGAGGTGAAGGCCCCCGAGGGCTGGAGCGCAGCCCTACTCCTAGACGACGTCGCGGTTAGGGTGCTAACACTGAGCCCCGGGCAGTCGCAGACCCTGCGGCTGAGGGTCGAAATACCCTTTAACGCCTCAGGCACGTACAACGTCACGTTAACGGCATCAGGGTACACTGTTCAGAGGAGGGTTATCACCTTCCACGTCGAGCACGCCGACCCTCAGCTGCTGGCTACCACTAGCCGTTTCATCAGGGTGGTGCCGGGCTCGACCGCGAGCTTCGAGGTCTCCCTGTCGAACACGCTCGGCAGGGAGGTCACAGCCCTGCTTTCCGTCAGCGCCCCCAGCGGGTGGGCCGTCAGCCTGGTCGATGCGGCGAGCGGTAGCCCGCTCACAGGCGTCTCCCTCAAGCCCGGAGACGCGCTGAGATTGAGGGTGGCAGTCAGCCCCCCCTCAAGCACGCCCCCGGGGAACTACACGGTGGCGGTTCTCCTGACGGGCGTGCAACCCTACTTCGTGACGCAGCTTCAAACAACTCTTATCGTCGCGAAGGGGCAACCTCTCATCAGGCTTCAAACCGACACGCCGCACCTGGACGCCTACGCTGGTCAGAGCGCGAGCTTCCCCGTCACCGCTAAAAACCTGGGCGACGGCGACAGCGAGGTGGATCTGAAGGTTGCGGGGCTCCCCACGGGCTTCACGTGGCAGATCAGAGACACCGCGGGGAACGTTGTCTCTAGGCTCTACCTGCGCGCGGGCGAGGAGAAGCAGGTTAGGGTGGTGGTGAGCGTCCCGCCGCTAGCTGAGCCGACCGCGGTCTCCTTCACCCTCGAGGCCAACGCCAGCGGGTCAACCTCCAGCCTGCGGCTCGGCCTGGGAGTACTAGGCAGCTACAGCCTCGGCTACGAGACCCAGAACTTCTACGTCGAGAACACGGCCGGCCAGGAGTCCACCTTCCAGGTCGTCGTCAAGAACACCGGGTACAGCTCCCTCACGAACCTCAAGCTCGAGGCTCTCAGCGTGCCGAAGGGCTTCTGGGTAGCGGTGTCCCCCGACGTAGTCCTCATTCTCAAGCCCCAGGAGACGGCCTCGTTTACTGTTACTATCACCACCCAGTCGGACGTCAGCGCAGGAGACTACTACATTCTCCTCAGGCCTTCAGCCGACCAGCTAACGCCGGATCAGGCGACCGCCCTGGCGAGGCCTCTGCACGTCTACGTGAAGCCCAGCGGGACAGCGGTCTACATCGGCGCTGCGGCGCTCCTGATACTGGTAGCGCTAACGTTTATAGTCTACAGGAGGTACGGTAGGAGGTGATGCACGTGGACCTAGCCGTGGAAACACAGGGGCTGGTCAAGGTCTACCGGGAGGGCAGGTCGGAGGTAAGGGCGCTCGACGGAGTCGATCTCAGAGTCCCCCGGGGCAGCGTCTTCGGCCTCTTCGGCCCCAACGGCTCCGGTAAAACCACCCTCATCTCGATTCTCGTGGGCCTTTTGCTCCCGACCAGCGGCACAGCGAAGGTCCTGGGGCTCGACGCCGTGAGGCAGTCCCTCGAGGTGAGGAGAAAGGTGGGGCTCCTGCCCGAGGGGTTCGGCTTCTACGAGTACATGACCGCGCTCGAGAACCTCGTTTTCTTCGGGATGCTCGACGGCCTCCCAGAGGCTGAGGCTAGGGCCAGGGCGCGTGAGGTGCTCGAGCTCGTTGGGCTGGGCGAGCGGGCTAACACCAGGGTCTCCGCCTTCTCCAGGGGGATGGTGCAGAGGCTCGGCATTGCGCAAGCCTTGCTCAAGGACCCGGAGCTCCTGATCCTCGACGAGCCAACCGTTAGCCTCGACCCGGACGGCGTCGCGCAGTTCAGGTTGCTGGTGAGGGAGCTAGCGAGGAAGGGGAAAACGCTCATGCTCTCTACCCACATGCTCCAGGAAGTCGGGAGCGTGTGCACCCACGCCGCGATCATCAGGAAGGGGAGGATTCTGGCGCAGGGTAGCTTGGAGGAGCTTACGAGCCAGGTACGCGCCTACGAGGTCAGGGTGAGCGCCGGCGCAGAGGCGCTGGCAAGGGAGCTGAGCTCCCAGCCAGGTGTCGCCGCCTGGCTTACAGGCACCGTTGTGAGGGTTGCGGCGCTCCGCGAGGTCGAAGGGGATGTGGAGAGCGTTGCCGCCAGGTGCGGCGCGAGGGTTGAGGCTGTGGTGCGGGTGAGCCCGACCTGGGAAGACGCCTACCGCCTGCACCAGGGTGGTACGGGATGGTGAGCGGGCTGAGTGTTCTATTTAGGAAGGAGTTCAGCGACGCGCTGAGGAGCAGGAGGTTCTGGGTGGTGGTGGGGATATTCCTGGCGCTCTACGTGACACAAGTTTACTTCGTCTACCAGAACTTCAGGCTCTTGCAGACCTCCACTGGGGTACGGCTGTTTTTGAGCATAGGTCAAGGCATCGCGGAAGCCGTGCAGCTCGCCGCGCCTCTGCTGGGCGTAGCGCTGGGCTTCGCGGCCGTGAGCGGCGAGAGGGAGAGGGGCACTCTGAGGCTGATACTGGCCCGCCCCGTCTACCGTGACACCGTCGTGACCAGCAAGATGCTCGCCGCCCTGGCGGTCACCGCGTTCTCGATGACTGCGGCGTCCCTGCTCGCCGTCGCAACCGCCGCTTTCCTCGGCGTCGGCATGGAGGCCGGCGACGTCCTCCGCCTGCTGGTGTTCACCCTGCTGGCAGTACTGTACACGATGGCCTACTACTCGATCTCCCTCTTCATATCCGTCCTCTCTAGGAGGTCCAGCCACTCCCTGCTCCTGAGCCTCGGGGTCTGGGCCTTCTTCACGATAGTGTTGCCGATCGTCGCCACACTCGTGGCCTACGCAGTCATAGGCCCACCGCCGCTACCCGCTAACGCCACGGCGCTCAACGTGACTCAAATCGGTGAGGCCTACGCTAACTGGACCGCTAAGGCGATCAGCATCTCCTTTTCAATGCAGTTCTTCTCCCCCAACCAGCGCTTCAGTGACATCGTTAACCCAATCTTCGGGACGCGATTCACAGTTAGAACCGAGGAGGGCGGCAGGGTGACCATAGGCTACGAGTTCGGTGAGTTCAACCCGCTCGAGGAGCTAGCTCGGCAGTGGACGGGCATAGCCGTTCTGCTGCTGTACCCAGCCGTGTTCCTCACAGCATCCTACATGGCGTTCGTCGCTAGACAGGAGAAATGATCGCATGAGAATTCGGAAATACTTCGAAAAATTTCATTTTTCTAATCAAAAATATTAAGAGGTTTGGCAAGGACTCTAGCGTACGAAAAGCAACAGTATCAAGAAAATCGCTGCCAGGGCTTTGATCGTGGCTGTTGGGAACAGTGCTCTGGGTCTATGCACTCCTCCTGCTCATCGCGCTTGCTGACCGGCTTTTCGGCTTCCACCCGGAAGCCCTCGTTCACCGCGTCCAGGAAGCCCCATCGAGGGGCTGAGGAACGTGGACTTCAGGGAGCTCAGGAGGGAGTGCGTAGCGTGAGGGGGTCAGCCAACAGCTTATAGCTCATCCCGTAGAGGTCGCGGGCCGCAGGCTCATCACGCCGTCCTATATTTCTCTCCTGGGGGAACGGTTAAAAGCTATTCCCTGTTTTAATCCCAGGCGATGAGGCCCTGGGGACCTCTCCGAGAGGTGAGGAGGCCGGTTTGCTGCCGAGCCGCTAGGTGACCTGCTCGTACGAGTCCCCGCGGTGCAGGAACAGCCTCGCCTCCGGGTGCAGCCTCCTCGCGGCCTCGAGCACCTCTAGCTCGTCGTCGTGGACCTCGGCCACGCTGGGGATCCTCGCGAGCACGCTCGCCTTGAACTCGACGTCCCTCCTCCTGTCGCCCCTCGGCCTCATGCTCACCACCACCCGGTCAACCGGGACGCCGAAACCCTGGAGCTCCCTGAGTGTAGCCCTGTAGAGCCTGTACGGCCTCCCCGTCAGCACAATCACCACGCCCCTGCCCAGCCGGTCGAGCAGCAGCTGTATGCCCACGCGGCGAGGCCTGTCGAGCGCGAGGAGCTCCTCCGAGAGGAACACCTCCCAGAACCTCTGCCTGAGCCGGGGGTCCAGCTCCCCGGGCGTCGAGGCACTTGAGACCCTGAGCCTCCGGAGGGCCTCGCGCAGCCTCTCAGTTGCGTCCACGAGCACCCCGTCGACGTCGAACACGTACACGTCGCCTGGCGGTAGTAGCATAGCTTTGTACCTCAAGGAAGAAATATTTTTGTATTTGTTTTTGATTGTATATTTAACAGAGCAATGAGGGTGCGTGGATTCCTGTCAGCGAGTCTTGCGCTGATCCTTGTGGTTACTCTTGTTTTCTCCTGTTTTCAGGCCCGAGCCATTCCCCCGGGCAGCTATCTTGTCTATAACATAACTACATGCGATGCCGACCAGGGGAGGATACGCACCGAGGCGCTAGGTGAGGTCGGGAAGCACAGCTCTGGAATAGAGCTCGTACTCGGCCTTTACAATTTCTCAACAGGGGAAGAGCTCGAGGCTTGCGATGTTAGCGCGGATTCAGGCGAGGTCAGAGTAGATATCCTGGGAGCAAACTCCAGCTTTTACACCGTGCGATATTCCCTAATCCTCAGGAACGTGACGCTCGCCTGCTACCCGCCCGCAGAGGGATTTAATATCCTGAAGGGCATTGAGTGGCAACGCAACGGCAGGCTGCTACTGGCCCGCCTGGAGACGCTGAACGTGACAAGAATGCTCTACGTCTCCAGGGTCGACAACGGTGTTTACGACGAGGCAGGCCGCCTGCTCGGGGAGTGGCTCTTCTGGCTCCCGGAGCGCTCCCGAGCGCAGAGCTACACGGTCGTGCTCGCGCACGTGGCATCAATGATAGCGCAGATCACGCCGGGGCTCGAGGGCAGCGGTATTGCAACCCTTGTCGGCGTAAACCTCTCGAAAGTGGAGCCCGGAGAGGGCTTCACAGTGGGAGGCATCATGGTCCCGCCGACAAGCCTCATCCACGGTTACGTGCTCCCCTACGGGGTTGTGTCGATCCGCTACGAGTGCCTTGACGAGGCGTCGACGAGCAACCTCCTCGGGATGCTGAAGGGCTACTACGCGTCCATGCCCCCGGAGTTCAAGGTCGCCAGATCTGGGAACACGATCGTGGTCAACTACACTCCGCTCTCGCTGTTCAGCTCGACGGGGCTTGAGCGGAAGCCATGGCGTTTCACCACCGTCACGGAGGCCAGCAACCTCACGCTGTTCAAGTGCAAGCGCGTTGACACGCTTCCCGTCGCGGAGCTCGGAGGCAGGCTTCTCATGGTGGCCGCCTTCTCCTACGCCCGCCTCGTCTGGGAGAGGGGCACCGGTGTTCTGCTCGAGGTTTCTCACGGCGGGATGTTCGAGGAGTCGCCCATGGGAACCGAGAACCTTGCCGTCCTCTCCGAGTACCTCGGCTGGGAGGGCGAGGACGCGATCTACTTCACGCGGGGCGTCAAAGGCTTCACCTCGCTGAAGCTCGTCGACACAAACGCCCTCAAGCCCCCCGAGCGTCTGGGCTCTCCCGGGAGCCCGGAGGCGTTAGCTGAGACCACCCTAGCTTTGCTCGCGCTCGTGACAGTAGCGCTTGGGTCTGCAGTCTTGCTACAACCGAAGAGAAGGAGCTTAGCTTCAGCTACTTGACTTTCTGGAAGAGTATGGGGGCTTCCGCGACTCTGTACTCCTCTACTTGGCCGAACGCCAGCTCAGCGGGAGGGAATAGCTGGAAGCCGAAGGCCCTGGACACCAGCTCGCTCGTCACGGGCATGACTGGGTAGAGGAGATTCGTCGCGACCCTGAGCGCCTCCAGGGTGTTATATAGGGGCCGCGTGGGGTCGTCGAGCGCCCAGGGCTCCGTCCTGTTCATGTAGCTGTTAGCCTCCCTGAGGAGGTCGAAGGTTGCTGTGAGAGCCTCCGACACCTTGACCTCTGCAATGAGCTCCGCGACCCTCTTAATCGTGCTGCTGGCCAGCTCCGCCAGGCCGGGGTCAGGGTCGGCGCGGGGGACTCTGCCTCCGAGCTTCCGGAGGGCGAGTACGCCAGCCCTGCGGACGAGGTTGCCGTAGGTGTCGGCCAGCTCCCCGTTGTAGATGCTGTCGAGGAGGCTCTGGTCGAACTCCACGTCCTTCTCCAGGTTGAGGAGCCTCATCAGGAGGTACCTGACCGCGTCGGCCGACTTGTACCTCTCGAGGAGGTCGTCGATCATCACCACGTTCCCAGTGCTCTTGCCCATCTTCAGCCCCCTGTTGACGATGTAGGCGTGTACGATGAGCCTCTTCGGCGGGTCGAGGCCGAGCATCCTGAGCACGGAGAACCATATGGCGCTGTGGAACCAGAGGATGTCCTTCCCGATGATGTGGTGGGCTTCGGGCCAGTACTTCTGGAAGCTGTCGTCGTCCCTCATGAAGCCTATCCCGGTGAGGTAGTTGAGCAGAGCGTCGATCCACACGTAGGCCACGAAGTCCCTGTCGAATGGGAGCTCGACGCCCCAGTAAACCCTTGTCTTCGGCCTGGCGACGGAGACGTCCTTCAACCCCTCCTTCCTGATCCTCCCAACGACCTCCCTAGCGTAAGCCTCGGGGAAGACCGTTCCGCCGCTCTCGATGATCTTCAGCACCTCGTCCTGCACGGCCGAGAGCCTGAGGAAGTACGTCTCCTCCTCCACCCACTCCAGGGGCTTGCCGTGGATGGGGCAGAGCTTCTGCCCACCCTGCTCCACGTACTCGCCCTCGCTGTAGAACTTCTCGCAGCTGACGCAGTACCAGCCGCTGTACGAGCCCTTGTACACGTAGCCCTTCTCGTACAGCCTCTGGAAGACCTTCTTCACGAGCTCCTCGTGGTCGGGGTCAGTGGTCCTGATGAACCTGCTGTACTCTATCTCGAGGAGGCTCCAGTACTTCTTGAACACCGGGACCATGCTGTCCACGAACTCCTTCGGCGTCTTTCCGACCTTCTCGGCGGCCCTCTGGAGCTTCAAGCCGTGCTCGTCGGTGCCCGTCAGGAAGAACACGTCGTAGCCGTTCAGCCTGTACCACCTGGCCAGCACGTCCGCCAGGACCGTCGTGTAGGCGTGCCCGATGTGGGGCACGTCGTTCGGGTAGTATATGGGCGTCGTCACGTAAAACGCCTTCCCTGTCACCAGACCACCGAGCCTAAAGGACAGGGGAGAATAAAAACACTGTGCTGTGATAAACCGGAGTAATCGGCGCGCCCCTCCGCACCCCGGGATTGAAGGCTCACTTTGAAGTGGGGTCGACTACTCTGCCGATGAAGAGCACGAGCCCCGTCTCCCTGTCCCTTATGAGGAAGATGAACGGGTGGTCCGCTACGAAGGTCTTCGACGGCATGTAAGCCGTGAGTTTTACGCCGACCGCCGTCGCGCCGGCGGCCTCGGTTCCCTCCTCGTCCACCCTAACGTACGTCTGGTGGATAACCCAGGCGACGTACAGGTCCCTCCTCCCGTCGATGCCCGAGAGGTCCGCTTCATCGCCCTGGAAGACCCTCCTAAAGCCGAGGCTCTGCAGGTTCTCGTTGAGGAGGTACTTCCTTTCGAGCTCGAAGCGGGGCAGGCAAATCCTGTCCAGCTTCTCCGGCCTGAGCGAGGAAAGGTAGCCCTCAAGCCTCTCGCGCGTCAGGCCCTTCTCGAGCTCGCGGAGGCCGCCCTTCGGCAGGATGACGACCATGCTCAGCCTCCCGCCCGTGTAGGGTAGCTCGAGCACCTGCGCGTCCCCGAGGTCGGCGTACATGAACTCCTTCCCAGAGGGCTCCATGCACATCATCGGCACGGTGACGGTCCTGTCTGCGGAGACCCTGAAGCTGGCCTGGGAGGTCTTACCCTTGTCGAAGGCGTAGAGCCACGAGCCCTTGAAGTACACCGCGTTCGTTATGACAAGCCTGACCCAGCTGTCTATGAAGTTCGGTGGTATCAGGTCCTTGATCCTCCCCCGGGTCTGCTCCTCAATGAACCTGTTTATCGTAACCCTGGAGCCCTCAGGGTCCCCCGCGAAGTCGAGGCTCGCCGCCCTAGCCCCGTAGAACTCCTCAACCACCCTGCTGTACTCGGGTAGAACGTCGAACCCCCTCTGGACCCAGAGCGCGTTCCCGGTCGCGAGCTCCACGCCACTAACGCTGTTCAGGGAGTTGTAGAGGTGGGCGTAGTTGGGCCTCAAAACCTCGACGCTGGGGTAGCCCAGACTGCTCCTGAACTCCTCAGCTGTGTTGCCCCTGGCCCCCTCGTAGAGGATCGCCAGCGCGGAGTACACGCTGAACGGCGAGATGAACACGTTGCCACCCTCTTTGAGGGCAACGTCCCTGTAGAGGTTCGCGGCCAGGAGGTTGCTTGAAGCGACGACCGCCTGGAGGTTGCTCTCGGTGTAGTCGGACTCGCTCGCCAACGGAGGTCTATGTGGATGGTAAGGGTAGAGATATAAAGTTGCCACTGCAAGCGTCGCTATGAGCAAGGTAGCGGCGGAAAACACAACTAATCTGGCCCTACTCGCACTCATCTCCTCTCAGATAATAAGAGCTTAAGCTTGAGTAAAAGGATAGCGTAACGTCGCGACGTACTGAGAGTACACCTGCAACTATAACCATGATATGCAAAAGACGCAATGTAATGTATATAATTCAGGTAAGCGCACTACCAAATGGTAAACCTATGAGCTTGGAGTTACCGGGAGAGTACTTTTCCTGCTTAGCCGAGCTCGAAGAATGGGTCGCAACCTTTCTCGAGAGGCTATCAGAGGTGGTTAAAAGCGGCTACCTGCGGATCCTGCTTCGCCACATAGCTAGGGAAAGCCGAGCCCACAAAGAGCTCCTGCTCTCCGTGCTAGAGGCAACCGGCAATAAGCCTGAGGTCGCGGACTGCGCGCGGCGCATAGGGGAGGCCGGCGTCTCAGCGATCAGCAGGTACAGGGAGCTCGTCGCCAAGCTCGACTCAGGCTGGGTTCCAAGCCCCGAGGAGCTGGCCACTATGCTCGAGGATGAAGTAAAGGTGGAGAACCTCGCCGGTGAGGAGAACTACGCAAAGCTCGGTTTCAGGGTGGCCTCGCTGTCCCGCTGCGTCGAACCTCTTCTCTTCGAGGAGCTCGCCTCCGAGGAGGAGTACCACAGGAAGCTCCTGGAGAAGGCCATCGCTTTTCTGCGAAGACG